>JBDSHC010000100.1:0-20122 GCA_039918675.1 Devosia sp. | reverse complement strand
CTCCCGTTTACGGGGGAGGGGGACCAACCGAAGCCTTAGCGTAGGTTGGTGGAGGGGGCGGCCAGAGGCACCGAGCCCGCAATATCGCCTACCATAGGACCCGGACCGCCCCGGCCATCGCATTTGTCAGGCCGGATGGCGCGGGGAGCAGCTAAGCCAGCCGCTCCATTTCGCGCTCAAATTCCATGACGAACTGCGCTGCCTCAGGTTCGGGCAGCGCAAGGCTCATCTGCGGCACGATCTTCTCATAAAGCCGGCGACTATTGTCGTCCCATGGCATCGTTTCGGCGGCGCGCGCCTCGCTCAAAATGCGTGACAGCCGCCGCCGAATGCGATCCGGGTCGGGATGGACAATCGCAGGCGCAGCCGGAAAAAGTTCCGGCTGGTCGGTTCCAAACATGTCCAACTGCGCGTGCGCCACGAGTCACCTCACGAATCGTCGGTATTTTCCGCTGCCGGCTTGAGGTTCGCAACCGTGATCAGGGGATGCGCAAGGATTCGCTCCAGCAAATCCGCTTGCTTCGGCTCAAGTGCGACAAGCCGCCCCAGCACATTGAGCAGATTGATCAGATCGGTTGTGTACTCAGGCAACCAATAATCTGGCTGTATCGTGTCGAGCGGCGATGGCGGACGCCTGTCGCCAATGATCGGACGAGTCCTGTTGCGCTTGCGATAGCTGAACCATTGCCAGACCACCTGTTTCCCGGAGACGTCGTAGGCCCACATCTCCGGCGTCACGTTATCGACATAGCCGTATCCGACATGCAGTCGATGCTTGGTCGCATCGTACCTCATAGCTTCTGGAAGCGGTTCAGGTGCGCCAGGAATTGCGCCTTCTGCAGGAATGGTTGGCGCCTCGCCCTTGGTCATGCGCGGTGGACCCGTTGGCCGGCCGGTCAGGGGATCGGCAAAGCGATCACCGTAGGTGTGAAGCCAGATGACCTCTCGGCCTAGCGCGACAGCCTCCTGAAACAGGTCACGGTCCGACGTTAGCGGCACACGCAGTCCGGGTTGAACCAGATCGCCGGCAAAGTGACTCGTGAAGGCAGGATGTGCCAGGACAGCAGCGAGATAGGCAACCATCTCCTCTCCCGATACCGTGAGGTTAGTTGCATCCGCTACAGCCGCTCTAGGGAGAGCCGCAACGTTTGTTTGACTGGCGTCAGCCCATAGCGGAAAGACCCGACCACCTCGCCCATTGTAGTGATGAAGATCCGGTATCAAGTCCGCGAAGGAAATCGCTGGTCCGGACGTTGGTGATCGATCATCAGGAGCGGTCAGATAGACCTGCACGCTTGAGTGCCAATCCCACAAAGCGGGATTAGGTCGGTTGATGAGCCTCTTGTCGGGAACAATCCACTGCCTATCCAGCGACCGAAAAGCATAACGAGTAGGCGCAACCACCGACTTATGATCGATGCCTACGGCAGTGGCGCGATACTCGTGACCGCTGAGTCCGTCCGACAGCTTTTTCTGAAGAGTTCGATCCCCTCCTTCATGCGGATGAAACAGCGTCTCCTTGCGCTGCGGGTCCTTCTCGTTGACGAGTTGGCCCCACCTCGCGGCCAGAGTCTCGCTGTCGGGCGCTATCACCCACGTACGCCCCGGCATGACGCCGGAACCATCATATGAAAAGAAATCCTTTAGGAGCGGTAAGTCGCCCCACTGACCAGCAGCTTTCGGGAGAAAGGGTCCCCGCCAATCCGTCGGGCAGTCCATCCATCCGCTTGACGTCAAGCTCATTGCTTCGAGTTCCTTGAATTTCTCTTCCCGTCGGCCTTCGACCAGCGCCGATACCTGACCCGCGCCTGCGCCTTGCGGTCATTCGCTTTTTGCCGCGCAGCAATGACGATACACACCGGCTGCTGCACGCCCTGAAAGATGCGTGTCGCAACCTCGGGTTGATGTCCCTCAGGCGTGCAGTCGATCACCCATATCTCTGAGCAACTTTCCCGAAGGTCCGCACGCATCTTTTGGAACCCCGGTCCATTCAGGAAGCCGGCGACCGTGATGAAGCAGACAACGCCCTCCGCGTCCGTCTCGGGAAGTCCCGTTGAATCCTTCCAGCCGGAATGGAATACTTTCCACGCGGCCCAACGCCAGAAATACACATAGAGATTCTTGAGATGCTTGGCGTGCGCACTGACGCCCCATTCTACCGGCGGCCGCCAACGATCCATCGGTGCCTGAATCGACTTCGCCCCACCATCGCTGCCCTTCTCGATCCACCCCCCAAGACCCTCTGCTTTCTCCTTGTAGGGCGGATTACCTATCACAACCGTGATCGTGTCTTCCCGCTTCACCTTATTGGCCTCGCGGCGCGACTTCGCGATGGGCTGCACAATCTGCAAAAGGTTCTCGTCGTCAACAAAGGGATTGCCCAGTGTGTCCGTGATGAACAATCGTAGGTCTGGCAGCTGCGATGGCGCCTTCCCGCCCACGGTCATCAGTTCCTGCAATTCTGCAATCAGTCGCAGCTGCGCCACCGCGAACGGCCCGAATTGCAACTCGAAACCCACCAGACGTTCCGCCGCTGCCGCCAACGCGCCCGGCACACTTCCGGCACCGCTATCGTTCTCAACTGTTTCAGCGATCTTGCGCAACACTCCGAGCAGGAACGTGCCCGTGCCAACTGCCGGGTCCGCCACGGTCACGTCCGATGACGCAAGACCTAGCGGTCGATTGAACAGTGGCCCGCGGAGCGCCTCGTCAACAAGACGCACCATCGCATTCACAATCTCTGGCGGCGTGTAGTACGACCCAGTCTGCTTTCGCCGTTTGTTGTCATACACCTCCAGAAAGTGCTCGTAAAAATAGAGCCAGGCATCCGGATCGTCCTTGCTCACCAACGACCAGTTCACCTGATCAAGCACGCGCATCATCGTGTCGAGGGACGTTCGCAGGACGGCGTGTGTCTCGTCATTCTCCGTCAGCAGGTTGAGCGCTGTCGCAATGAGCGAGTTAGACTTCTTCAACTCACTCGCGGCGCGTTCAATCCCGTTGACCAGTTCGATATCGCGGGTGCGCGCTATTAGCAGTCCGAACGTTACCGCTTGCGCGTAACCATCCGCGAAATTCTCGTCTGTCGCTTCCGGGAAAAGCAGTTTTCGCCAATCGTTGGCCAGCCCGACAAGTGTCGAGTGATTGAGGGCGAGTTGCTCAATGACTTCGTCTCGCAACAAGCGGCAGAGCCTGGCGCTGATCTCGGCGAGTTTGCTAGGAGTGGTAGGTGGTATCGGACTCCACGAAAGGAATGCCGAAAAGAGCCCTAGCAGCGCGTCGGGCGCTTTGAGTTTCGCCCCGGCGGTCTCGATGTCACCCTCGAGGCCAATCACTTTTCCGACGAGCTCGCCATCCTGCCAAAGGCTGAAGGAGCTCCCGTCGGTATAGATCAAATTGGGTAGGGACTTGAGCTTGGCCCACTGCCCCTTGTCGTGCGCATCCGAGAACTTCCGGGGATCAGCCCCTTTACCGGGAGCCTTGACCTCTATGTATCCCACCAGCGCCTTGCCCAGAGTTACCCCGTAGTCTGGCCGAATTCGCTTCTCGGCAATGCTCGTTTCCCCGACAAGGCTGATGGGCAGGGTTTGGCCGGTAAGACCTGCGATATCGGTCCCGATCAGAACCTCGAGTGGACTGCGCAACTGGTCTTCAGGTGCGCCCTTGATTGCTGGGCTTGAAAGCTTTGCTGCAACGGATTTTCCGTATTCTGAAATTGCTTCAACTAATGTCTTGGCTGGCATGAAATCCCCCTCGCCACCCTAGTCGCCTAGACCATAATGGCAACATGCACTTCACGTGCCTTTGGCAAACTTATCCACCCCCTCCCGCACCGCCCTTACCCTGCTCCTGTCGTAACCAACGCCAAGGAGCGTTCATGTCTGTCCCTTTCCCCGCCGCCAGCGAGCACGCCCGGCCGCGCCTCGATCACGCCTGGGCCAACGGCCCTGTGCCCAACTACAGCCCCACCCCGATTCCTCCGCCGGAGCCGCCGCCCCCCAGCGACCCGCTCGACGCCCTTTACGAGCGCCTCCACACCGCTCTGCTCGGCTGCTTCATCAGCATCAACAGTCTCAACGAAGGCGCCTTCCCTGTTGTCGCGCACAATGAGCTCGCGCTGCTCAATGCCGACCTGACCGAAGCCAGCCGGCTCAACGCCACGCTCCCCTTCCAGCAGCGCTCGCTCCGCGTCGAACGCTTGAGCGAGCCCGCCCTTCCCCCGACCCGCCTGCACGGCCACCGCGATGCCCTCCCCTTCATCGAGACAGCATTGCGGATCGTCTCCAGCGCTCGTGCGCGTCGTCCCCTTTGGCTCGCTCCTACCAATCCCGACGAAAGCCTCACCCATGCCTGAGCCCCGCTCCCTCGACATCGCCACCCCGGTTACGACTCTCAGCATGGTCGCCCTCTACGAGCAGACCAGGCCGCGGCTCCTCGCGCTGCGCGATCTTGCGCGGCCCCTCGCCCTCCGCCGCATCGTGGCGCAGGTGCCGGCCGAAATCGCCGGCGATGCACGGCAGCTGCTCAATGATGCGGGCGCCGTCGTCTCGCGGCAACGCGGCGCCCGTCAGGCGCTGCAATGGCGCGGCCCGCTCGATTGGGCAACGCTGCTCGCCAAGCTCGAACTGGCGCTGGTCGGCTTCGATGCCTTCCGCAGCAGATACAGCGCGTATGACTCGGCCTATGGCTACGTCGTCTGGCACGACGAGCTGTGGCGCGACTGGCACGAACACCCGCCGGAATTCGCAGCAGCGCCAGTGCCTTGAGCGAAAGTGAAACCGACTTATCCCCGGTGATGCCAGGTGAACTATGATGCGCGGGCTGACGTCGACTAACGTGGCGCGCTGACGAGGCGCGGACGGCAGCGGTGGCGGAGAGGCGGTCGCGCTTCTCCGGGTTCGGATCCCGGCTCGCGGCCCCAAGGCTCCCAACCGGCCGTTCCCAAAACCCACCACGGAAATCCTCAGCGGTTGGACTTCGTGCCCCTCTTGGGGCGCGACGGACAGAGCGCAGGGACCCTAGCGGTTGGACTTGGTGCCCTTCTCGGGGCGACAAGGCCAGAGCGCGGGGAACAGCGCGGGGTGTCTCATCACACCCTCACATTTCGGAGGCACCCCGCGCTTTTCCGTCTGCGGCATCTCTTTTGCCGCAGCAACCTAGACCCCGAAGCCGCAAGGCTGTCGGGCGCCTCCCCTTGCGCGGTTCTCCCCCAGCGGTTGGGCTTCGTTGCGCGCTTGCGCGGCGAAGGACAGAGCGCAAGGAAAATGCTAAGCCCAATCAACACTGATTGGACCCGCCATGCCCCTATCCGCCGCACAGATCGACGCCGCCCTCGCTCATGCCGATGCCCATATGGATCAGAGCCTCGACCGGCTGAAACAGCTGATCCGCATCAAGTCGATCTCGACCGATCCCGCCTACAAGGACGAGTGTCGGCGCGCCGCCGATTGGCTCGTCACGGAGCTCAGCGCCGAAGGTTTTGTCGCCTCAGCCCGCCCCACGCCCGGCCACGCCGTCGTCGTCGCCCACGGCCCTGCCGTCGCCGGTCCCAAGGCCGTGTTCTACGCCCATTACGACGTGCAGCCGGTCGATCCCATCGCGCTCTGGCACTCCGATCCGTTCGAGATCACTGAGGTCACGCAGCCCGATGGCGAGATCCATCTCGTCGCCCGCGGCACCTCCGACGACAAAGGCCAGCTGCTGACCTTCGTCGAGGCCTGTCGCGCCCTCCGCGCCACCACCGGCACCCTGCCCATCAATTTGATCCTCTGCCTCGAGGACGAAGAAGAATCCGGTTCCACAAATCTCGCCGCGTTCCTCCGCTCGGCGAAAGACGAGCTCGCCGCCGATGTCGCCCTCGTCTGCGACACCGACATGCTCGACCCCGCGACGCCCTCGATCACCACCATGCTGCGCGGTCTCGTCGGCGAAGAGATCGAGATCAGCTGCGCCGATATGGACCTCCATTCCGGCATGTTCGGCAACGCCGCGCGCAACCCCAACCAGGTGCTGGCCGAAATCATCGCCAGCCTGCGCAATCGCGATGGCTCGGTGGCGCTCGCCGGCTTCTACGACGATGTCGCCGAACTCGACGACATCACCCGCGACAGCTGGGCCAAGCTCGGCTTCGACGATGCCGCCTATCTCAAGGCCGTCGGTCTCTCGATCCCGGCCGGCGAGCAGTCACGCTCGGTCCTCGAACAGATCACCTCGCGCCCCACCTGCGAGATCAACGGCATGATCGGCGGCTACACCGGCGAGGGCTTCAAGACCGTCATCCCGGCCAAGGCCAGCGCCAAGATTTCCTTCCGCCTCGTCTCCAACATGGACCCCGACAAGATCCGCGCCGCCTTCCGCGCCCATGTCCGAGCCCGCGTGCCAGCCGACTGCGAAGTGAGTTTCACCGAACATGGCGGCAGCCCCGCCATCTCGGTCCCCACCAGCGGCAAATATCTGCAGCAGGCGCGTGACGCTTTGACGGCCGAATGGGACAATGAAGCCGTGCTGCGCGGCTCGGGCGGCTCCATCCCCGTCGCCGGCGATTTCAAGCGCATCCTCGGTCTCGATACGCTGCTCATCGGCTACGCCAACAACGACGACCGCATCCACTCGCCCAACGAGAAGTACAATCTCACGAGCTACCGCAAAGGCATCCGCTCCTGGATCCGCATCCTTGCCGCGCTAGCGGCCTAGCGCGCCTCGACGAGGCTCTTCAGCCGCTGCAGATCAGACTCCACCCACTCGGCGTCCGATCTGAACTGCTCGTCCCCGACGCCCGCGCGCTGGAACCAGATCAGCACCAGTTCGCATATCTCGCCATTGGCGATGAGCCGCACCGGTGTCACCGGTCCGCCATCCATGCCAATCGGGAACACCTGATAATCCAGCACGCCGAACAGATTGCGCGGCGTAAAACGGATGGTCATCCGCCCGCGGGGCAAATCGACCAGCCAGTCGCTTCCGCCGACCGGCTCCATGATGGAGTCCGGCAGCGCCGCCCAGCGGCCAAAATTGACCGGATCCGCAAGAAAGTCATAGACCTCGGCAAACGGTCGCGCGATTGCAACTTTCACCACAATCGATGCAAGCATCCCGTCCCCCCGGGCCGTCTGGCGGCAACCAAGATCGGACTAAGTTACACAAAAGGTACCGGAGTGCAGCCCCAAAAACAAAAGGCCCGCCGAAGCGGGCCTTGAAAACGCTGTAAGCCGAATTCGGCTCAGCCCTGACGGGCCTTATAGCGTTTGTCGATCTTGTTGATGATGTAGACGCGGCCGCGCCGGCGAACCAGCTTGTTGGCGCGATGACGGCCCATCAGAGCCTTGAGGGAATTGCGGACTTTCATCGTCGGAGCCTCGAAAACAAACAAAAAGAGGCGCCGCGCGCCCTCTGGATTGGCCGGACGAATAGAGACAAAACGACCCCCTGTCAACGCTCGGACGCCACTTTCGCGGGCGTTTCGGGCCTCGGCTAAGTGGTGTTGCGCCCCCGAAATTAACGCGGTTTCAAACCCCTTGGCGCAGAACTGGCATATGCAAGCACCGCTCACCCATTTCCGTGTTCTGGTCGCCGATCCGTCGTCGCACATGGCGACGCTGGTGGCCCAGATGCTCCACAGCCTCAAGATCCGCGCCGTCGACGCCACGATGGACCTCGACCGCACCGCCGCCGACCTTGGCCGCCGCGCCTACGACCTCGTCCTGCTCGATGAGCAACTCGGCGGTCCTGCTGGTTTCGATTTCATCCGCAGCCTGCGCAAGGCCGGAGACCATCCCAATCGGCTAACACCCATCATCATGATGGCCGCAGCGCCCGATGCCCGCATGATCGCGGCGGCACGCGACGCAGGCGTCAACGAATTCCTGCGCAAGCCCTTCTCCGCCGAGCACATCCGCCTGCGCTTCGATACCGTCCGCAACACGCCGCGTCCCTTCGTCGAAGCCGACGCCTATGCGGGCCCGGACCGCCGCCGCAAACGCGTTGCAGGCAAAGACAAGCGCCGCGCCAGCGATGGCGCTACGGGCTAGCCTGAACTGCCACGGCGGATTCCATCCCCGGCAGATTGTCGATCTCCGCCCAGCGGTGGCAGGCAACGAGCCGTCCATCCGCCAGCGTCTCAAGCGGCGGACGCACCTCGGCGCAGATCGGCTTGGCATAGCGGCAGCGCGTCCGGAACGTGCACCCCGACGGCGGATTGATCGGCGACGGAATTTCCCCGCTCAGCGCATCGATATTGCGTAGCCGTGCCCGCCGCGGATCGGGGATCGGGACTGCGGTCAGCAGAGCCTTGGTGTAGGGGTGCTTGGCATCCTCATAGAGCTGATCGCCGGTCGACAGCTCCACCATGCGTCCGAGGTAGAGCACTAGGATGCGGTCCGACACATGCCGCACCACCGACAGATTGTGCGAGATGAAAATCAGCGTCAGCCCGAACTGATCCTTGAGTTCGCTGAGCAAATTCAGGATCTGCGCCTGGATCGAAACGTCCAGCGCGGACACGGGCTCATCGCAGACGATCAGCTTGGGCTCCGTGATCAGCGCGCGCGCAATGCCGATGCGCTGCGCCTGCCCGCCCGAGAACTCATGCGGATAGCGATTGACCATCTCGGGCTGTAGCCCGACAGCCTCCATGATCTCTTGCACGCGAATCTGCCGCTGCGCTGCGCTGAGTTCCGGCATCAGCGTCCGTAGCGGATCGGCGACGATCTCGCCCACGGTCATGCGCGGATTGAGCGAGGCCTGCGGGTCCTGGAAAATGATCTGCAGATCCTTGCGCCGCTGCCGCATCTCCTCGTCAGGCAGCGCTGCGAGATCGGTCCCGAGCCACAGCACGCGGCCCTCGTCCGGCTTCAGCAATTGCAGGATGCAACGGCCGAGTGTCGACTTCCCGCAGCCGCTCTCACCCACGATCCCGAGAGTCTCGCCGCGCTGGATGGAGAACGAAATATCCTGCAGCGCCTTGAGCTCCAGCGGTCGCGAAAACAATCCCGTCCGGAGCGCAAAGCTCTTGCTGAGATTGTCGATGCGCATCAGCTCGCCTTGTCCGCTCATGCTGCGTTCTCCTCAAAGGCAAGCTTCTCTTCGAAATGGCAGGCCTTCTCCCGTCCCGGTGCGACCTCGCGCAACTCCGGTCGCTGCGCGAAGCACTGCTCGAACCGGAACGCACAGCGTGGATGAAATGAACAGCCGCTCGGCAGATGTTCGATGTTGGGTGGCGACCCGGTGATCGGATTGAGCCGCCGCGCCCGCTCCTCGACATGCGGCGTCGAGGTCAGGAGGCCCAGCGTGTAGGGATGGCGCGGATCGTAGAACAGCTCGTCCACCGTCCCCTTCTCCACCGCGCGCCCTGCATACATCACCATCATCCGGTCGGCGATGCCCGCGACCACACCCAGATCGTGCGTGATCAGCACGAGCGACGTTCCAAAATCATCGGTCAGCGTCTTGAACAGCTCAAGCATCTGCGCCTGCACCGTCACGTCGAGCGCCGTTGTCGGCTCGTCCGCGATCAGGATCTTGGGCTGGCACAGCAGCGCCATCGCAATCATCACGCGCTGCCGCATGCCGCCCGACAGTTCGTGCGGATAGGCGTTGGCCCGCTTGGCGGGCTCCGGAATACCGACGCGTTCCAGCATCTCGACACTGGTCCTGTCGGCCTTGTCGCGTTCGAAGCCACGGTGCTTCACCAGCACTTCGGACAGCTGTGTCCTGATCTTGAGGCTGGGGTTCAGCGAGGTCATCGGATCCTGAAAGATCATCGCGATGTCCTTGCCGCGGATCTTGTCGAGACGGGCCGGCTCAAGACCAAGCAGATTGGTCTCGCCCATCATTGCGCGGCCCGTCGCCCGTCCATTGCGCGACAGCAGCCCCATGATCGACAGGAACGCCTGGCTCTTGCCCGAACCGCTTTCGCCCACCACCGCCAGCGTCTCGCCAGCCCGCAGATTGAAGTTCATCTCGCGCACCGCGCGCACCTCACTGTGGTGCAGCGCGAAGGTCACCGAAAGGTCTTCGACTTTGAGAACATAGGGCGTCATGTCAGCGGTCCCTCGGGTCGAGAGCATCGCGCAGCCCGTCGCCCAGATAAGAGAAACACACCAGCATCACGACGAGAAATATCGCCGGCGAATAGAGCATCCACGGCAAGGCCTCGGCCACCGGCGCGCCAAACGAGATCAGCGTGCCGAGCGACGTCTGCGGCTCCTGCACACCAAGCCCCAGATAGCTGAGGAAGCTCTCGGTGATGATGATCTCGGGAATCGTCAGCGTTGCATAGATCACCACCGGCCCGGTGAGGTTCGGCACGATATGCCGGAAGATGATCGTGAACGGCTTCGCCCCGCCCGCCTGCGCCGCTTCGATATATTCGCGGTTCTTGATCGACAGCGTCTGCCCGCGAACGATGCGCGCCATCGTCAGCCATTCGAGGCAGCCGATGCCGACGAACAGCAGCACCGGTGAGCGTCCGAAGATCACCACGAGAATGATAACGAACAGGATGTAGGGCAGCGCGTACATGATATCGACAAAGCGCATCATGATCGCGTCGAGGCGTCCGCCGAAATACCCGGCCGTGGCACCATAGATGATGCCGATCACCACCGACACGGTTGTCGCCACCGCCGCGACCAGCAGCGACATCTGCGTGCCCTGCAGCGTACGCGCCAGCATGTCGCGGCCATTCTGGTCGGTGCCCAGGAAATGCCCCTTGGAGAAATCCGGCGGCTTGCGGATCGCCGACCAGTCGATCTTGTCATAGGCCCAGGGCAGGAAGTACGGCCCGATCAACGCGATCGCCAGCACAATGACCAGGAGGAAAATCGAAACCAATGCCGCCTTGTTGGCGAACAGCCGGCGCAGCGCATCCTGCGTCAGCGAGCGGCCCTTCACCTCGTTCTGCAGCTTGCCCGCATAAGCGGTCAGCGTCTCGTCCTTGCCGATAAGGTCGACCATCAGCGCAACCTCACCTTGGGATCGAGATACGCATAGAGAATATCGACGATCAGATTGAGCGCGAGGATGATGAAGACGTAGAGAATGGTTGTGCCGAGCACGAGCCCATAGTCACGATTCAGCGCTGCCGTGATGAAGTATTTGCCGATCCCCGGCAGCGCGAACACCTGCTCCACCACCAGCGAACCGGTGAGCAGATACGATAGCCCCGGCCCCAGATACGACACCACCGGCAGCAGCGCCGGCTTGATCGCATGCCGCGTCAGGATCAGCGCCGGACCAAGGCCTTTCGACCGCGCCGTGCGAATGTAGTTTGTCCCCAGCACCTCGATCATCGAGCCGCGCACCAGTCGCGCGACGCGCGCCCCATGCGGCAGCGACAGGATGATCACCGGCATCACGAGGTTGATGATCTGCCCTGGTCGATACCCACCTACCGGCAACCAGTGCAAATAAACGCCGAACAGCAGCTGCGCCAGATTGGCCATCAGGAAGTTTGGAATGATCAGCGGCAGCAGCACGACAAAGACCAGCAAATAGTCCGGCCATTTGTTCTGATTGACCGCCGCTAGCGCACCGGCAATGAAGCCGGCGACCGTACCGATGACAAAAGCGCTAAAGCCCAGCGTCAGCGTGAACGGCAGTCCGATCGCCAGCAGCCGCGACACGGTGAAATCTTCCATCACCATCGACGGCCCGAAATCGCCCTGCAGCACGCCGCCCAGATAGATGAAGAACTGGACGATCAGCGGCTGGTCGAGATTGTAATGCGCGCGCAGATTTCGCAGCACATTAACCGGCAGCGCGCGCTCGCCGTCGAACGGCCCGCCCGGCGCCAGACGCAGGATGAAAAAGCACACCGTGATGGTGAGAAGCACTATTGGAATGGCCAATAGGACGCGTCTGAGCGCGTAGGTAATCATGTAATGACCTTTCCCGTCATACGGCCCGACAGGCCGGAGGGACAGCCGGATCGCGCCGTAACGCGATCCGGCAGCTTAGCCGGTTATTCCGACTTGCTCATCCAACGGACACGGTTGATGTCCTTGGCATTGTCCTCAAAGCCCGTGATCTTGGGCGAGACGACATTCTTGGACACGTACCAGTAGATCGGGATGGTCGCGAACTCGTCCATCGCCGTCGCTTCAGCCTGATGCAACAGACCGCCGCGCTTGGTGAGATCGAGTTCCTTCGAGGCCTGGGCCAGCAGATCGTCGAACTTCGGATTGCTGTAGCGGCCGTAGTTGTTCCCCCAGTTGACGGTACCATCGGTACCCTTCACGCCGGTCTTGAGCAGATCGAGCGTGTTGGAGGGGTCGTTATAGTCGAGCAGCCAGCCGGCGCGGCCAACCTGGAAGTCGCCGGCGTTCAGTGCGTCGTAGTGGACCGGCGTTTCAGCGTTGAACAGCTCGACCTCGACGCCGATCTGCTTCCACATATCGGAGATCGCGACGGCGATGCGCTGATGGTTCTCATTGGTGTTGTAACGAAGCTGCAGCTTCAGCGGCTTCTCCGGCGAGTAGCCGGCAGCAGCCATCAGGGCTTTGGCTTCGGTCACGCGCTGATCGTACGGTTCTTTCGACCAGGCGGGCAGATACGCCTCGCCTTCGAAATTGCCCGTACCCGGCGGCACCCAGCCATAGGCCGGAAGTTCGCCCGTGCCGAGCACGTCCGGTCCGATCACGTCACGCAGCACCGAGATCGACAGCGCCTTGCGGATGTTGACGTCGTTCAGCGGCGGCTTCGACTGGTTCATCACATAATAGTAGACACCGAGGAACGGGGCGACATGCGCCTGGCCCGGATAATTGTCCTTGAGGAACTGGTACTGGTCAGCCGGGAAGTCGGTGAGGATGTCGAGTTCGCCGTTGCGGTAGCGATTGAGCGCCGCCGTGAGATCTTCGGTGTTCTCGAACATGATCTCGTCGATCTTGAGCTTGTCCTTGCCGTAATAGGTGTCGGACTTGACCGCCTTGATGTACGAACCCGGAACCCACTCGGTGATCTTGTACGGGCCGTTGCCGACGATATTGCCGGGCTGCGTCCACTGATCGCCAAACTTTTCGATCACGTCCTTGCGGATCGGAAAGGCGGTGTAGTGGGTCAGCGCCTGGAGGAAGAACGGGGTAGAGGCCTCGAGCGTGATCTCGAGCGTATGGTCATCCACGGCCTTGACGCCAAGCTGGCTGAAATCGGTGATTTCGCCGCCGGCAATCTTGGTCGAATTCTTGATCGGGAACTGGAGATAGGCGTACTCGGCGGCAGTCTTGGGGTCGAACAGGCGCTGGAACGCGTCGACGAAGTTCTGCGCCACGACCGGCTTGCCATCGCTCCACATCGCGTCGGCGCGAAGCTTGAAGGTATAAACGGTGCCGTCGTCGGAAATGGTCCACGACTCGGCCTGGCCCGGGATCGGGTTGGCCTGGATGTCTTCGGCCACGAGGCCCTCGAGATACTCGCCGACGATGCGGTTTTCCCAATCGCCATTGGCCTTGTGCGGATCGAGCGAGCCCGGCTCGGAGCCGTTGCCCAGATTGAGCGTAACGGCGGATGCCGCGCTCACCATGAACAGCGCTAACGCGCCGGCGGTCGCAACCGCTTTGAGGACCTGTGTTATTTTCATTGTTGTCCCATCTCCTTTTATTGGCGTTTCCCGACAGCCCACGAGTTCAAGCCCGCGGACAATGCTTTTGGACCGGCGTTTTTTGACCCGCCGGTCAACATTAACCGAACCCTATATGGCAAAAGCGTCCACTGACAAGCAAAAGCTTGACGTATGCGTCAAGCGCGACTCGACGCTCTACAACACGCTGAATTCAAAGCGATTTCGGTGTTCCGGCCAGTACGGTTTTGTGCACAGGCAGCCCAAAGGCTGCCATGCGATTAAACAGCGCGTTCGACGATCGCCGCGACGCCCTGACCGCCCGCCGTGCACACCGAGATCAGCGCGCGCTGCTTCATCTCCGTCGCCAGTTCCTTGGCCGTCAGCCCGAGGATGCGCGCGCCCGTTGCCGCAAACGGATGCCCATAGGCAAGGCTCGACCCCTTCGGGTTGAGCAGGCTCCGGTCGATCGAACCCATCGGCGCATCCCGCCCGAGCACATTCTTGCAATAGTCCGGGTCTTCCCACGCCTTCAGCGTCGACAGCACCTGCGCTGCGAACGCCTCATGGATTTCGTAGAGATCGAAATCCTGCAGCGTCAGATTGGCCCGCTTCAGCATCTCGCTGACGGCAATCGTCGGCGCCATCAGCAGCCCCTCGCCATGCGCAAAATCGTTCGCCGCCACCTGCCCAAACGTCAGATACGCAAGGATCGGCAGATCATGCGCCTTGGCCCAGTCTTCACTGGCGAGCAGCACGGCCGCCGCGCCATCGGTGAGCGGCGTCGAGTTCGCCGCCGTCAGCGTGCCCTTGCCCGAACTTTTGTCGAAAGCCGCCTTCATCGTCGCCATCTTCTCGAGGCTCGTATCGGCGCGGACATTGTTGTCCTTCAGCACTCCCGCGAACGGCACCACGAGACCGTCGTGGAAGCCCGCATCATAGGCCTTCGCCGCGTTACGATGCGACGCAAACGCCAGCTCATCCTGCTCGGCCCGCGTCACGCCCCACTGCCGCGCCATCAGCTCGCAATGCTCGCCCATCGACAGACCCGTACGCGGCTCCTGCGTCGATGGGGCAACGGGTGTCAGCTCGCCCAGATTGAATCCCTTGAACGCCGCCAGCTTCTCCTGCGGCGTCCGTGCGCGATTGAGCTCGACCAGCCGATGCTGGAACTTCGTTCCGAACACGATCGGCGAATCCGACACCGTATCCGTGCCGCAGGCGATCCCGCTCTCGATCTCACCCGTTGCGATCTTCGCCCCGAGGTTCAGCGCCGCCTGCAATGACGTGCCGCAGGCGATCTGCAGATTGGTCCCCGGCGTCCGCGGCGAGAACCCCGCATCGAGTGCTGCCTCCCGCGCCACATTGAAATCGCGGCTGTGCGAGATCACCGCCCCGCCCATCACCTCATTGACCGCCTGGCCCTTGAGCCCGAACTTCTCGGCCAGCCCGCTCAACGCCGCCGTCAGCATCGAAAGGTTGGTCTCGTCGGCGTAGCCGGTGTAGGCCCTAGTGAAGGGAATACGGGCCGAGCCTACAATGGCGATCTTTCTCATCTCCGCCATTTCAGGCCTTCCCTTCCTTGCGTGCATTCATCGGGCCACCGAGGAACGGCGCGAACCCCGTGCCGAAGATCACACCGATATCTGCGAGATCGGCACTAGCCACAACACCCTCGGCCACTACCACCTCCGTCGTATCGACCAGCGGCTTCACCAGCTCACGCCCGAGCGCTGCGAGATCGCCATGCGCCGGCGTCGCGGCCTTCTGCGCCTTGCCATCCACCCATTTGTAAAAACCCTCGCCGCTCTTCCGGCCGAGCTTCTTCTCGCCCACCAGCCGCGCAAACTGCGAGCCCTCAGGCACCGCATGCCCAAGCTCATGCGCCACCGACTGACCCACATCGAGCCCGACAGTATCCATCAGCTCGATCGGCCCCATCGGCATGCCGAACGCCACTGCGGCGGCATCGAGCAATTCCTTGCTCTCGCCTTTCTCCACCCGTTCGACGGCGCCAAGCATGTAGGGCATCAGCACCCGGTTCACGAGGAACCCCGGCGCAGATTTCACCGGCACCGGCGACTTGCCGATCGCCAGCGCAAAGCTCGCGCCCTTCGCCACATCCGCATCGAGGTTGAACCCCGAGCGGATCACTTCGACCAGCGGCAGCTGCGCCACCGGATTGAAGAAATGCAGCCCAATCAGCCGCGACGGATCCTTCAGCGCGCTGGCAATGCGCTCGAGTTCGATCGACGAGGTGTTCGTCGCAAGGATCGCACCCGGCCGCGCCTTGGCTTCCGCATCGGCGAAAATCTTCTGCTTGATCTCGAGCTTCTCCACCACCGCCTCGATGATCACATCGGCCCGCTCAAGTCCCCTCCCTATCGGATCGGCCTCCAGCCGCGCCACGGCCGAGGCGACCTCCGTCCGCCCCTTGAGCCGCTTCTTGAATAGCGACTTCGCCCGGTTCAGCGCCGGGGTGATCCGCTCCATGTCGAGATCCTGCAGCGTCACGCCCATGCCGCGCAGCGCACACCAGGCCGCGATATCCCCGCCCATCACGCCCGCGCCGATCACATGCACCCGCGCAAACACCGGCTTGTCCTTGCCGCGCAGCCCCTGCTTCTTCAGCGATTCCGAAAGGAAGAACACCTTGCGCAAATTGCGCGCCGTATCCGTCGCCATCAGCGGCACAAAGCCCGCGGCCTCGCCATCCACCATCGCCCGCCAATTGTCGCCATGCTTCTCGAACAGATCGATCAGCGCATAGGGCGCCGGATAGTGCTCCTTGCGCGCCTTCTTGCCCGCCTCGGCCCGCATCCTCGTCGCAATCTGCGACCGGATCGGCCCCCATGCCATGATCCGCTGAATGAACGGCGCCGGCGTCGACTTGCGCTTCTGTAGAACGGCCTTCCGCGCTTCCCAATGCAGGCTGTCGCGGTGCCGCACCAGCTTATCGATCAGCCCCATGCCCCGCGCCGAGCTGGCCTTGATCATCCGACCCGTCAGCATCGCCTGCATCGCCGCCACCGGCCCCGCCTGCCTGATCGAGCGGCCCGTCCCGCCGAAGCCCGGGAAGATCCCGAGGTTCACCTCGGGAAAACCGATCCGCGTCTTCTCGTCATTGACCGCGATGCGATAGTGGCAGGCGAGCGCCAGCTCCAACCCGCCACCCAAACAAAATCCATGGATCGCCGCGATCACCGGCGCTTTCACGGCCTCGATCCGGTCCATCACCGCATGGGCACGCTTCAGCACCTTAGGCAATATCGCCGGGTCCGACATCGAGTCGAACTCCGCGACATCGGCGCCCGCGATGAACCCGCTGTCCTTGCCCGACTGGATCACCAGCCCAATCACCTCGCCCGAAGCGATCAGATCCTCGACCCGCATGATTGCAGTCTCGAGTTCATTCATCGACAGCCGGCTCAGCGTATTCACCGGCGCGTTCGGCGTATCGATGGTGAGCCAGGCGATCTGCTCGAAATCCACCTCGAAGCGCCAATTGGTCATGGCGGGCATCTGGGGCTGGGGCATGTCTTACTCCGCGGCCTGTCCGGCGGGCGCGTCGCGCCGCGTCATCTGCTTAGACGCCAATTCATCCGGATCGAAATCGTCGACGCGGATCACGCGATCCGTCGCCTGATCGGCGAGCCTGAGGATCGCCGCCTCCGCCTCGGTAATCACCTGCGCATCCACCGCATCGCTGATCGCATCGCGGTCAAGCCGGCGCTCGATGACACCCTTCTTGATCGCCCGCACGAACTTGGCTTCGATCTCTTCGGCCTTGGTCACCTTGATCATGGCGTCTTCGAGAACGCCCGTGACGTCCTTTGGGTCCATCGACACATAAGTGCCCGCCGTCAGCCGGTCGCGGAACGAGCCGGGCCGCAGCACCGCTCGCGCAAAGCGATAGGTCTCGCGATCCGACGCCGGCTGCTTGTGCCGTCCCAGCGGAAACACCAGCACCCGCATCGCCCAGCGCAACACGAAATTCGGGAAGTTCGCGAACACCGCAGCAAGGTTCTGCTCGACGGCAAACAGATGGTCCTTGACGATGGCGTTGACCAGCGCCGTGTCGTCCTTGATCCGTCCCTCATCCTCGTAGCGCTTCAGCACCGCCGAGATCAGGTAGAGATCGGAGAGGATATCGGCCATGCGGCCCGAGAGCCGCTGCTTGCGCTTCAAATCGCCACCAAGGAACGCCACCGTCCAGTCGCCCACCAGCGCAAAGCTCTGCGAGTAGCGCGCCAGCTGCCTATACCAGCGCGCCATCTCATGACTCACCGGCGTCGACGCAAACCGGCCGAGGCTGATGGCATGGAGGAAACTACCCACCATGTTGCGCAGCATGAAGCTGATATGGCCGCCGAATGCCTTGTCGAACGCCGTGATGCCGGCATTGCGGTCCTTGTCCTGCACTGCCGCGATCTCGCTATAGAGATAGGGGTGCGCCCGCAGCGCGCCTTGCGCGAAAGTGATCAGCGTCCGCGTCAGAATATTGGCGCCTTCAACCGTGATCGCCACCGGCGTCGTCATATAGCCCGAGAACAGATAATTGCTCGGCCCATCCTGCACCGCGCGACCGCCATGGATATCGAGCGCGTCGTTCACCCGGTCGCGCATCGCCTCCGTCGTCCGGTATTTGAGCAGCGCCGAAATCACCGCCGGCTTCTGGCCTTCATCGACCATCGAGGCCGTGAGTCCACGCGCCGCCTCGAACGTATAGGCCGACCGCACCATGCGGCTCAGCGGATCGGCAACGCCTTCCATTATACCCACGGCAATGCCGAACTGTCGGCGGATGCGCGCATAGGCCGAGGTCACGCGCAGCGCGTGCTTGATCGAGACCGTGCCGATGGCCGGCAGCGAGATGGCACGCCCGGTAGAAAGGCATTCCATCAGCATGCGCCATCCCTGCCCGGCATATTCCGTGCCGCCGATCAGCATATCGATGGGGATGAATACGTTCTTGCCCTTGATCGGCCCATTCATGAAGGCCGAGCGCGCCGGGAAATGCCGACGGCCGATCTCGACCCCCGGATAATCGGCAGGAACCAGCGCCAGCGTAATGCCCACATGCTCGATCTCGCCGAGCAGCTTGTCCGGATCATGCAGATGGAATGCGAGACCGACCAGCGTCGCCACCGGCGCCAGCGTGATGTAGCGCTTGTCCCAGCTCAGCTTGACGCCCAGCGTCTTCTTGCCATTGACCATCTCGTAGCAGGCGACGCCCACATCGCGCATGCCCGCCGCGTCCGAACCCGCATGCGGCCCGGTCAGCGCGAAGCACGGCACCTCGAGCCCCTTGGCCAGACGGTGGAGATATTTCGCCTTCTGTTCCGGCGTTCCATACTTCTCGAGCAGCTCGCCCGGCCCGAGCGAATTCGGCACCATCACAGTAATACCCGCAGCCACCGAGCGTGACGCAACCTTGCTCACCACCTGGCTCTGCGCCTGCGCTGAGAAGCCGAGCCCGCCATGCTCCTTGCCGATCAGCATGCCGAGGAAGCCCTGCGACTTGAGGATGTCCCACACTTCCGGACTGAGATCGGCGCGGTTGTGCCGCACATCCCAATCGTCGATCATCGAGCAGACCTTGTTGACCGGCCTGTCGAGGAACGCCTGCTCCTCCGCCGTCAGCGTCACCTTGCGGATGCCGAGCAATTTGTCCCAGCGCGGCTTGCCGGAGAACAGCTCGGCGTCCCAGCCGACCGTACCGGCGTCGAGCGCTTCCTGCTCGGTCCGCGACACGCGCGGCAAAATGGATTTGACGAGGCCATACGCCGGCGCCGCGATGACCGCGCGCCGCACCGCCGTGATGCAGAGCAACCCGAAGATCGCCGCCGGCAGCAGCGCCACAAGCCAACCCAGCCAGTCGGCGTAAATCCCGAAGGTCGCCCCGTCCCAGCCGAACCGGCTGAGCACGCCAAGCACGGCGAGCCCCACCGCCCATTGCCAGAGCGGCGCCCGCCGCATCGCAAGCGTCAGGAACCCGACGATCCCAATCAGAACCACAGCCAGAGTCAGCATGTCTCGACCTCCGCCCAGAGCGAGTCGCGGGCATCTAATCCTGCACCCGCGACGTTTCAAACAGCATAATGGCCAATTGACGTATACGTCAACAAACTACCGCATTGGTGAACCTTCACCTACGCCGCGTCATGCTGCTGTTGCCAGTCGTGCGGTCGGCGCCCTTCTCCCGCTCGCGGGGGAGGTGTCGCCAATTGCGGTTGGCCGAGCGAGCCCGCTTGGGATCGATCGGCCAGAGCGGAAGAAAAGGCGACGGAAGGGGGCGGCCACAGACACAGTTCGGCGGGGTACGAAGCCAGCGCCCACCCGTTACGCTCTCGATCGTCATCCCCGGGCTTGACCCGGGGACCCAGCGGAAGGTGCATCTGGGTGGCCGGGTCAAGCCCGGCCATGACGGCAGAGAGATGCGTAGTTCGACTTGGAAAACCGCAGTCTTGCCAATCGCTTACGAGAATCTCACCCCACCCATACGCACGGTGTTCCCGTCCCATCGTAATCTCCTCCCGCTGTCGTCATCTTCCTGCGAGCCACCGA
>JBDSHC010000099.1:0-5225 GCA_039918675.1 Devosia sp. | reverse complement strand
GCCAAAGCCGATCCGCGCCAGCAAGAGTTTGTTACTCGGCCGTGGTGACCGGCAGCAGGGTCGCGGTGATTCGACCGCCGTCGCCTGACAGCACGCCTTCGCGCAGCGCCGAGAGGAACTGGCGATGCGTTTCGGTGTCGGGCAGTGCCGCGCTGAACAGCGGGCGTTCCGACGCGACGACGAGCAACAGTTCGTCGCCCACCGGGGGTGAGACCTTGAGTGAGGTCTGGCCGGCATCATCGTCGCCGAAGCGGACGATCGTATGAGCGGCCTTGGGCTTCAAATCGAGCGAAGTGGGCTGCGTGACATTGACCACATTACCATCCGCCGAGAAGTAGGCGGCGTAGAGGTAGCTGGCAAAGCCCGGCGTCTGGATGCCGATATTGAGCTGATCGTCGACCTTGGGCTCGGTCGGATCGACCGCCACCTTGGGCGTATCGGATTCGGCGAGCTGGCTGGCGAGCGTGAGTTTCACTTCGCAGGCAGGCCATGGCGCGAGCGCCACATCGACAGTGTCGACCTTGCCCTTGAGCGCATCTTCGATCCGGTCGAGTTCTTTGGCCGAGCCGACAAAACCGGTGGCGATGGAATTGCCATCGGCGTCGATCCCGACGTCGACCTTGCCGCAGGCGATTTCGCCCAGATCGACATTGGTGTCGAGGGCGGCGATATCGCGCGTCGCGTCGGTCGGCTTGAGGATCAGCGGTGGCACGAAGGGCGGCGGCGCGGGCGGCGTCGTGTCGACCACGTCGGGGACGAAATCGGTGTCCGCGAGCTGGATCTCCGGATCGCCCGGCAGATGCATGATGTGGCCTTCGTAGACGCGCGCCGCAAACGTGTCGTAGGTCATGCGGCCATAGCCCTTGTCGCCCCAGCCCGTGTTCCACGAGTTGATGAACTTGAAGGTCTCGGTAGCATCGTCATAGCCAACGAGCGTGAAGGCGTGGCCGCCTTCGTCCTTCTTCTTGGCATCGGAGCGCCAGATTGACTGGCGCGGATTGAGATCGAAGAACGACACATCGAGCGAAGCGATGATGACGACCGGATTGCCCTTGGCGAGCGCGCCCTTGACCTTGTCGAGATCGGGCTTGGTCTGGTCCCAGACCATCTCGTAGCTTTCGATCTTGAAGTCGTTGGCGCGCAGCCGAGCGGGCGGCAGCGGCGTCGGGCATTTGGTGTCGTCATAGGGATAATCGGCGAGCGACCGGGCGCCAACCTTCAGCACCTCCATTGCGTCGGGAACGTAGGAGCCCTGATCGCAATCATTGCCGATGTGGATGATGTTGAAGAGCCAGGCCGGGCTCGGGATGTTCTGCGCGAGCTTGGTGTCGCGATGCTCGACCTGGTAGGCGTAGTAGGCACGCGCGGCGTAGGCCGTGGCCCAGCCAACACACGAGCCCTGATTGAGCTGATCGCCGACCGGCGGCATGTATTTGCTGAGATCGACCGATTGGGGCAGGAAGTCGCGATAGACCGGCGCCTCCGGGATCGACTGCTTGACGTCATCGGGAGTCGGCGACGCACCCGTGGCGTAACGGTGCTCCTGCGACAGGGCTCCGGTCGAGCTCATGGCGACAATCAGGGCGATCGCGCCAAGCGCGCCCAACCCTGCACTTTTCATTCGGCGCATTGGCATTCCCCTTAAGCGTCCATGATAATGAGTGGCGGACGCTAACACGCCGAAGCGGGCGGGAGAAAGGCTGAGTTGTGACCGCCGGACGGGCGTTTGGCGGCAAACTCAATAGGTTGTGCGGCCACCCGATAGATCGAATGTGCTGGCGGTGGTGAACGAGTTTTCCTCGGTCGCGAGCCAGGTGATCATCGACGCCGCCTCGGTCAGTTCGAGGAAGCGGCCGCGCGGCACCTTGCTGAGGATCATCTTGATGAAATCGGGGTCTTGTTCGAGCGCCGATTTGGTCGCCGCCATGGATGGTGTCACGCAATTGACCGCGATGTTGTTCCTGGCCAGTTCCTTGCCCAGCGATTTGGTGAGCGCGATGACACCCGCCTTCATCGCGCTATAGGCGGGGGCGCCGGGGTTGCCCTCCTTGCCCGCCACGGATGAGGTGCTGACGATGCGGCCATAATTAGCGGCGATCATATGCGGCACCACTGCGCGGCAGCAGAGGAAGGTGCCGATGAGGCCGATATGGACCACGTCGATGAAGTCCTGCACGGGGTATTCCCAGGTCGTCTTGTTCGGGCCGACGATCGCCGCATTGTTGATTAGAATGTCGATCTTGCCGAACCGGCCCAGCACCTGCTGCGTGGCGCTCTCGACCGCCGCCTGATCCCCGATATTCACATCGAGGGTCTGGATGCGCGTATCGTTGCGGGCCTCGATGCCGGCCAGCGTTTTTGGATCACGATCCCACAGCGAAACCGACGCCCCGCTTGCCAGCATGCGCTCGGCGACGGCGAGGCCAATGCCCTGGGCGCCTCCCGTGATGATGGCGACGCGGGTGTTCAAATCATAATTGTTCATAAATCGAGCCCTCTAACTAACATGTTAGTTGAGGCCCCGGGCGTTAACAAGCCGAACCGGAATGGAGCCCTCACGAAATTGCACAAGATATGTGCAGTTGGCGCTATTGCACCTTGTCGAGGCAGCGGGCTATGGAAAGCCATGCCGCACCGCGACCTTTCCATCCTCATTGTCGACGACAATCGCCTGCGCGCGACCATTATCGAGGATGGACTACGCGAGGCCGGGCACAACACGGTGACGGTAATCAATTCGAGCAATGACACAGCTCGAAAGATCGTCGAAACCGCACCCGATGTTGTGGTCATCGACCTCGAAAACCCCAATCGCGACCGGCTCGAACACTTTTTCTCGCTGTCCCGGGCGCTCAAAAAGCCTATCGCCATGTTCGTCGACCGCTCCGACGCTGCCGAGATCGAGGCGGCGGTGGACGCCGGCGTTTCCGCCTACGTGGTCGACGGGCTCAAGAAAGAGCGCGTCAAACCCATCCTCGACATGGCGATTTCGCGCTTCAACGCCTTCGCCCGGCTGAGCCGTGAACTCGAAGAGGCGCGCAGCGCCCTCGAGGACCGCAAGATCATCGACCATGCCAAGGCCATCCTGATCAAGAATCGGGGCCTCAGCGAGGCCGACGCCTACGCCCTGCTGCGCCGCACCGCCATGAACCAGAACCGCAAGATTGTCGAAATTGCCCAGAGCCTGATTACCGCCTCGGGCCTTTTGGAACCCTAGATATTATGCTGCCAGAATATCGCATCACCGCCGGCTTTGTTCCCCTGACCGACAGCATGCTGCTGATCGTTGCCAAGGAAAAAGGCTTTGCCGGCAGCGAAGGTGTGGATCTGACCCTGATCAAGGAAAGCTCCTGGGCCAACATCCGCGATCGCGTCGCCATCGGCCATTTCGACGTCGCCCATATGCTCGCGCCCATGCCGATTGCCGCCACGCTGGGGCTGACGCCACTGGCCGTGCCGGTGATTGCGCCCATGGCGCTCGTCCTCGGCGGCAATGCGGTGACGGTCAGCACAGCGTTGTGGGCGAAGATGAAAGCTGCCGGAGCACCCGACACGCTCGCTGCGGGCCCAGTGGGCAAGGCACTGGCATCCGTGGTCGAGGGCACCGAGCGTAAACTGCGCTTTGCCGTGGTGCACCCCCATTCGGGGCACAATTACGAACTGCGCTATTGGCTGGCAGCCAGCGGCATCGACCCCGATCGTAAGGTGGAGATCGTGGTCCTGCCGCCGCCGCTGATGCCGGACGCGCTGGCGACTGGCGGCATCGACGGTTTCTGCGTCGGCGAGCCGTGGAACAGCATCGCTATCGCGGCCGGCCGCGGCCGAATCGCGACGGTCAAAGCGGCGATATGGCCGCGAAGCCCCGAAAAAGTGCTCGGCGTCACGGAAGCCTGGGCGGTCTACAACCCCGACGCTCTGTCCGCCCTGTTGCGCGCGCTTTACCTCGCCGCCGAATGGTGCGGCCAGCCAGCCAATCACGCCGAGGCTGCAGGTCTCTTGGCGCAGTCCGCCTATCTCGACGCACCCGCCGAACTGTTGCGAACGGCCCTATCGGGCAAGCTCGATCTCGGCGGCGGGCAGACCGAGCAGATTGCCGAATTCTTCATCCCGCACGCGCATGCGGCGACCTTTCCCGCCGCGTGGCAGGCGCTTTGGTTCTATTCGCAGATGGTGCGCTGGGGCGACGTTGCGCACACACCGGAAAATGCCAGTCTGGCTCACGGCACCTTCCGACCCGACCTCTACCGCAAGGCGCTGGGGGGCATCGCACCGGCCCTCCCCACATTGGACAAGCCCGGGATCCAGACCGGACCATTCTTCGATGGCATCGCGTTCGATTCCCAGAATCTCGACCACTACATCGCGAGCCAGCGACCTTATGCCTGAATTTACAGCATGAAGCACGACTTGCCTGCGTGCTAGGCAGTTTGGCGGACAGTTGGGCGGTGTCGATCTAGAGAATCGGAAAGTCAGCCGCTAAGTCATTGAAATATTAGACCAGACAGCTCTGGCATACTTCGTGCATTCGAAGGCTTAGCGCGACGTCGCGCAGATTTCTCGCGTCCAAGGCTGGGCGCTCCACTGGCAAGGCCGCCAACAGGCAAACTCTCCGTCTCTGGAGGGCTTTCCTCTTGGCGGCCTTTGATTTTCCAGAGAGGGACGGAGCGATATGATGATCGAAGCCGAATCCGGCGACTTTTCCGCCGAACAGCGGCGCTACCTTGACGGTCTGGTCGCCGGCATCGGCGCCGCCCGCTCGATCGTCGCAGCGACGCCGGGCGAAGGCGTGCCAACAGGCCCCGACGCGCCGCATCTGATCGCCATGGCGCGCACCGAGGCCGAGGGCAAGAAGCTCGTCGACCAGGAGAAGTTCAAACGCGACGAGCACCCGCACGATGCCTATCGGCGGCTGAAGACCGAAGCATCGTCCGGCACCTACCCCAAGCCGGCCGACAATTTCCGCTGGCGGTTCCACGGCCTGTTCTACGTCGCGCCGACGCAGAATTCATTCATGTGCCGGCTGCGAATCCCGAACGGCATCCTTTCGCATTGGCAGCTCGCGGGCGTCGCCGACGCGGCCGAGCAATTCGGCGGCGGCTATGCGCATGTGACCACGCGCGCCAACTTGCAGATCCGCGAGATCGCGGCCGAGAACGGTCCTCCGCTGATCGAGGCGCTGCAGGAGTTGGGCGTCAACCCGAGAGGCACCGGCGCCGACAACATCC
>JBDSHC010000098.1:0-40936 GCA_039918675.1 Devosia sp. | reverse complement strand
GCCAGCAGACGCTTGCCACCCAGACCGGGGCGATCGGCGTCTATGGCAATGTGTCGCTCGGCGGCATGGCCGATCTCGACCTCGCGCTGATCGGGGGCCTCTCTGCCCACACCAGCAAGCGCCAGGTGATCGCCAACAACCAGGTGCAGACGGCGACGGGGCTCTTCACCTCGTACTTCTTCGCGCCGAGCGCCGCACTCAGCGTGCCGGTGCTCTCGGGCGATGCGGGGACGCTGCTGTTCAAGACCTCGGCGACCTATGTCGGCGGCCTCACCTCGGCCTACACCGAGACCGGGTCGGCGATGAACCTCGCGGTCGGCAGCCAGACCATCAGCGTGTTCGACGTGCGCGCCGGCCTCGAAGGCCGCCACGACATCGGCACTGCGGGTGGCATGAGTGGCACGCTCACCGCCAAGGCCGGTGTGTTCGCGCAGATCAACGCGGGCAGCGCCTCGGTGCCGGTCACGACGCTGGGCCAGACCATCAACATCGCGACCCCCGGCAGCAGCGCCTACGGCGTCTATGGTGGTGTCGGCTTCGAGTCGCAGCTCAGCGAAGCGCTCAA
Source organism: Devosia sp. (assembly GCA_039918675.1). Lineage (GTDB taxonomy): Bacteria > Pseudomonadota > Alphaproteobacteria > Rhizobiales > Devosiaceae > Devosia_A. The sequence continues at coordinate 40,371 of JBDSHC010000098.1, read as the reverse complement.
GCTGACGATGAGCGCCGACGGTTCGATCCGCACCGACGGTCTCACCAGCCTCTCGATCAAGGGCGGCCTCGCCGGCACGTTCTAAGCCGCAGCCCTCTGGGAAGCAAAAAGGCCCGCTTCGGCGGGCCTTTCCTTTTCCGCAATCTCCGACGTCAAGGCGTCGCACCATCAAATCGACAAGGCGCTATGGGGAGAATGTGACGCCGGCCGGCGGAGACTACTAGGCCGAAGCTGCTCGTCAGTCGCTGCACTCACCCGCACTATGAGCGCTGAGGAACGTCATGCGACGACTGCTACGCGCCAAAAGATCGCAGCCGCTCGGCGAGTGGAGTCTGGGGGTCGGCGCCGAGCGGCCACGCTTAGAGACGGATCGCTGGTGCAATCCAACCATATTGAAGCGTGAATCACGTGCAGCGTCAAATGGACCGAGGCGCACGAACCATCATTGCCAGCCCCTAGCTAACGAATGGCGTCAGCCTTTGCCCTCACCGCCCAATCCTCTAAAGTGCCGCGGTCATCCCCGCGGAATCACCTATGCATCTCGTTCTCGTCGACGGCTCAGGCTTTATCTTCCGCGCCTTTCACGCGTTGCCGCAGCTCAATCGCAAATCCGACAATCTGCCGATCGGCAGCGTGGTCGGGTTTTGCAACATGATCTTCAAGCTGACCGAGGATCTGAAGGACGACGATGCGCCGACCCATATGGCGGTGATCTTCGATTATTCGAGCAAGACCTTCCGCGACGACATCTACACCGAATACAAAGCGCACCGCCCACCGATGCCCGAAGAGCTGGTGCCGCAGTTTCCGCTGACGCGCTCGGCCACCAAGGCCTATGGCCTGCCCTCGATCGAGATGCAGGGCTGGGAGGCTGACGACATCATCGCGACCTATGCGACGATGGCGCGCGCCGCCGGCGGCCGGGTGACGATCGTTTCGTCCGACAAGGATCTGATGCAGCTCGTGACCCCCGATGGCGCCATCCGCCTGCTCGACACGATCCCCCGTCCCGGCCAGCCGGCCCTGCGCTGGCTCGGGCCCGAGCAGGTGTTCGAGAAATTCGGCGTCACGCCCGACAAGGTGGTCGAGGTGCAGGCGCTCTGCGGTGACGCCGTCGACAACGTGCCGGGCGTGCCGGGTATCGGCGTCAAGACGGCGGCGGAGCTGATCAACATTTACGGTGACATCGAGACGCTACTCGCCAGCACGGCGCAGATCAAACAGCCGAAGCGCCGTCAGGCGCTCGAGGAGAATGCCGAGCTGGCGATCATCTCGAAGAAGCTGGTGACGCTGTCGAAAGAGGTGCCGGTCACGCTGCCGCTCGATGCGCTGGTGCGCACGCCGCTCGAGGCGAAGCTCGTCTTCCCGTTCCTCAAGGCGATGGAATTCAGCGCCATCATCAAGCGGCTCGCCGGTATTCTCGATGCCGACCCCGACCAGTTCCCGGTCGACCTCGCGCTCGCCGCGCCGGGCACGCAGAACGGACCGATCGGCTTCAACAATGAAGCCAAGGAGACGGCCCGCGTTGCCCGCCTCGTGGCAGAGGGCCGCACCGAAAACGAAGCGGTGAAATTCTCCGCCGAACGTGCGGCGAGAATGCGGGCCCTGCCAGTCGATCCTGCGGGCTATGAGACCATCGCCGACATCGCGACCCTCGAGCGCTGGATCGCCGAAATCCGCGCGCAAGGCTATGTCGCTGTCGACACCGAGACGACCGGCATCGACAACCAGACCGCCGATCTGGTCGGTGTGTCGCTGGCGCTGGCGCCGGGGAAGTCGGCCTATCTGCCGCTCGGGCACATCACCGGCAATGGCATGTTCGGCGACAAGGTCGATGGCCAGCTCGATGAACGCGAAGCGCTGAAGCTGCTGAAGCCGGTGCTGGAGGATCGTTCTATCCTCAAGATCGGCCACAACATCAAGTACGATCTCGGCTTGCTGCTGCGCTACGGAATCGAGCTCAAGCCGTTCGATGACACGCTGCTGATGAGCTATGTGCTCGACGGCGTGCAGTACAACACGCTGAGCCAGCTTTCGGCGCATTGGCTCGGCCACACTGGCACCGAGATCACCGACCTCATCGGCAAGGGCAAGGCCCAGAAGACCTTCGCCGAAGTGCCAGTGCCCGATGCCGCGCGCTATGCGGCCGAGGACACCGACCTCACACTGCGGCTCTGGATGCTGCTGAAGCCGCGCCTCGCGGCCGAGAGCATGAGCGCGCTCTACGAGACCGAGGAGCGTGCGCTCGCCCCGGTGCTCGCCCGCATGGAAGGCCGCGGTATCGCCGTGGACCGTGGCATTCTCAGCCGCCTCACCGGCGATTTCACGCAGCGCGCCGCGGCGCTCGAGGCGCAGGCTTATGAGCTTGCGGGCCAGACGTTCAACCTCGGCTCGCCTAAGCAGCTAGGCGAAATCCTGTTCGACAAGATGCAGCTGCCGGGCGGCACTAAGACCAAGACCGGCGCTTGGTCGACTGGCGCCGATGTGCTCGAGGGCCTCGCCGATCAGGGCATCCCGCTGCCGCGCACCATCGTCGACTGGCGCCAGTTGACCAAGCTCATCGGCACCTATACCGCCGCCCTGCCCGAGTACATGAATGCGCGTACGGGCCGCGTCCACACCACCTATTCGCAGCATTCGGTGCTCACCGGCCGGCTGTCGTCGAACGAGCCGAACCTCCAGAACATCCCGGTCCGCACCGAAGACGGGCGCAAGATCAGAACGGCGTTTGTCGCGCCCGCGGGCAAGATCCTGGTCTCGGCAGATTATAGCCAGATCGAGCTGCGCGTTCTCGCGCATATCGCCGACATCCAGGCGCTGAAGGATGCGTTCGAGGAGGGCCTCGACATTCACGCCATGACGGCGAGCGAGATGTTCGGCGTTCCCGTCGAGGGCATGCCGGCTGACGTCCGCCGCCGCGCCAAGGCGATCAATTTCGGCATCATCTACGGCATTTCGGCCTTCGGCCTCGCCAATCAGCTGGGCATCGAGCGCAGCGAGGCGGGTGAGTATATCAAGACCTATTTCGCGCGCTTCCCCGGCATCCAGGACTACATGGCCGAGCAGCGCCGCAAGGTGAAGGCCGATGGCTATGTGATGACCATCTTTGGGCGCAAGATCGCCTTCCCCAACGCCAACTCATCGCATGCCGCCGAGCGCAGCTTTGTGGAACGGGCTTCTATCAACGCGCCGATCCAGGGCTCCGCCGCCGACATCATCCGCCGCGCCATGATCCGCATGGAGCCGGCGCTCGCGAAGGCCGGCATCAAGGCCGAGATGCTGCTGCAGGTGCATGACGAGCTGATCTTCGAAGTCGAGGATGGCACCGAGGCTGCCGCCATGCCTGTCATCCGCGAGATCATGGAGAACGCCGCCCACCCCGCCGTGCACCTCACCGTGCCGCTACAGGTCGATGCGCACGCGGCGAAGAACTGGGACGAGGCGCACTAACCGCGGTTGGACTTGATGCGCCGCTTGGCGCAGCAAGGACAGAGCAAGAAAGAAGAGGAGCGCGGCGGCCAACCGCACTAGCTCCCCTCGTCCAGCACCACGGCCTTCTTCCCCAACTGCCGCTCGCGCCACAGGATATACAACCCAGACGCAATCACAATCGGCGCGCCGACGAACAGCCACATCTCGGGCGGCTGGTTGAAGATCAGCCAGCTCGCCGCCGTCATCGAGATGATCTGGAAATAGCTGAACGGCGCCAGCACCGAGGCCGGCGCGAAGCGGTGCGCCACTGTGATCAGCTGATGGCCCACCAGCGCCGTCACGCCGATGAAGCCGAAGGCGAACCAGCCCGCTCCACTGTGCGGCCATTGCCAGCCGCTGAGCGCAAACGGAAACACCGCGAGCGAGGCGATCAGCCCGGCGTAGAATTGCTGCGTCTCCGTGGCGTCGATGCCGGCGAGCTTGCGCGTCAGCAGCATATACATGGCACCGCAGCTCGCCGCCGCCAGCGACAGGATCACGGCGGGATGAAACGACGCGCTGCCTGGCCGCACGATGATCAAAATGCCGACGAACCCCACGAGGATCGCGAGCCAGCGCCGCCAGCCGACCTTCTCGCCGAGCAGCGGGATCGACAGGGCACAGAGGATCAGCGGCGAGGTGAACATGATGGCCGAGGTCATGGTCAGCGGCAGAAACAGGATCGCCAGAAAATTGAGGATCGTCGATCCGAGCAGGGCGAGGGCGCGCGCCAGTTCGATCCACGGCTTGTTGGTCGTCGCCAGCGCCCTGCCCCGCCGCGGCAGAAACAGCGCGCTCACCAGGAGCAGCTGCGCGAGATAGCGCACGAATACGATCTCGAGCGTCGGCAGACCCTGTTGCGACAGGAATTTGGCGCTCGCATCGATGCCGGTGAAACAGGTGAAGCCGATCAGCGCGAGCCCGATGCCATACATGCGGCGGTCTTCAATCGGGCGGATGGCAGCAGGCATAAGATGTCCTCGCCGCACGAAACCGGCGGCGTTGCCCTATGGGTGCGGCATCGCCCGCGCCCTGTCAACCGCCGGACCGAGCGCCGCCAGCGCCGCGGCCAGCACCTCATGCACATCGCGCCGTCCGCCATCGGGCAGCGCCACACGCACGCGCTGCACGGTGCCGTCATTGTAAACCGACACCATGAAGTCGGCTTCGCTCAGCGTATGGACCCGGTCGAGCGGCACCGCCACGGCCTCGATCACGAGATGTAGTCGTTGCGCAGCAATGTCGATGACGAGCGCCAGATCCGGCGAAGTTGCGGCGAGGCTGGCGCGGAACGCAAGCACGTCGGCGTCGCCGGCCAGACGATCGACAAAGCCATCGAGCAGCAGGGTTGCGAGCAGAGCCTTGCGCGAGGACAAAGGTGCGGCGGCGGCCTCGGCGATGGTGGAGGTGAGATAGTTGTAGTGATGTTCTATCTTATCCATTCTGGCACCGGCTCACCCTCCCCCGTCGCGGGGAGGGTAGTGAAGCTAGAGCCGTCAGGCTCGTAGCGAAACTCGGGAGGGGGAGCCACACACTCATATCCAGTTCGTGTCGCACCCACTCCGAGCTACGCTAAGGCCTTCGGCCTAAGCTGCGCTTGCCTCCCCGTGAAGGGGGAGGTGGCCCGACTGCGAACGCCGCGCCCCGGTTAGGCAAGATGCTTGTGAAAAAACGCCAGCGACCGCGCGCTTGCTGCCTTGCACGCCGCTTCGTTGAACCGATCCGGACGGTCCGAATTGCAGAAGCCGTGATCGGCCGCGTAGGTGTAGACGCCCACCTCCGGGTGCCGCGCCTTTAGCGCTTCGATTTGCTCGAGCGGAATGCCCTTGTCGGCATCGCCATAATGCATCTCGGTGGGGATAATGGGGTCGGTCTCGATATAGCTCGGCACGCCGCCGCCATAATAGCCTGAGGCGGCACTCAGCCCCAGCCCCGCCACCGCGGCGCGCCAGCTGACATTGCCGCCAAAGCAATAGCCGGTGATCCCCACCTTGCCGCCGGCGCTCGCCGCCGCGACTGCCGCCGCCACATCGAGCTGCGCCTTGGTGTGGTCGAACGCCTGCATCATGCCGCCAATCGTGGCGAAATAGTCCGGCCCGTAATTCTCGCTGACATAGCCATAGCTCTGCCGGTCGAACATCCCCGGCGCGATGGCGAGATAACCATGCCGCGCCCACCGATCCACCACGCCCCGCACAAAGTGGCTCACCCCCCAGATCTCCTGGATCACCACCACGCCCCCACGCGGCTTGCCCTCGGGATCGGCGCGATAGGCGGTCAGCGTGTGGCCGTCGGATGCGGTGAGGGTGATGTGGGGCATGGGAGCCTTTAGTTGCTGTTCTTGATAACGTTGGTCGGCTTGCCCGTAAGAATTCGCTGCAATGTACTCGGATCTGATTTCGTTATTAGATCAAGGAGCGGATTTAGCCACGATAGTTCATGCCCTGCAACTCCGACCAGCCCCCGGAGGACCTGCTCATTGTTGAGTAGGAAGTACCAACAGGCATTAAATAGGTCGATACCAATCGTGATCGCGGCTCCTCCAGGGACGCTCATGACTAGAACGGAAGATGCCATCGTCCCGAGAACGCCGTAGATCGCGATTTTGCTTGTAGCAGCAAGGAAATTAAAGTTGGTCGTGCGCGCTACTTCAGTCGACCGATCTGCGTGCGGCTCACTGCCTACCTCTCTATTTATCTCCAAGACTACGCTCGCCGCCTCAAACGTGACGACCCCCGGAGATGCAGTCAGGCGATCCGCAAATTCGACGGCCTTCGCCTTGTACGCCAACTCAACGTGTTTGCCGCCATGATACGTTCTCGCCGCCTCTAAAAGCTGGCGTCCGCGGTGGGTGGTCAGGATCATGGTCCCATGGAGGGCAAGCAGGGATTCCAAGGCCTCGCCCAATCCAAGGGAATGGTCAGGTAATTCTCCTGCGGCAACTTCCCGAGCATACCTCGCGTAGAGATTGTCGAGGCGGACGCCATGTGCGTACAGTTGATCGATGGAGGCCGTTCCAAGAGGGTGGCCCAGGGCCCCTCTATAGTGGCTTGCTACCTTTGATATCTGCGGAAACGTATTGGAACCCGTGCTTTCGAAAATTATGTCGTCAACCAGTCGCTCAATTATTGGAACAAGGTTCTCTATCTCAGAATATTCAGTTTGAGATGGAGCTCCCGAAGCTGCCAATTCGAGGATGTTGCGACCCCCAATCTGGAAACTAAGCCCGGCCGCTGCTCGGGAATGACGACGGTTTGATTGTCCGCTGGATCATAATTGAGAGCGCTTGGCTCAATCGATCTTAAGACGGAACTCTCTTCTCTATCGTCGTCGTTTCCGTCCCCTGTTGCGAGCTTCAACCTATCCAATAGCATCAGGGCTTCGTTTCGCTCCCTCAGCACATTCTGATAGTTGGCGCTTTCTGTCACATCGACGAAGGTCATCATGGTCTGCCCATCCGGCAGGCGCGTAATCGCGTAGTCGATCAGTTTGCCGTCGGCGCGGCTAATCCGGGCGCTCCGGTCGGTGCGCGACGGGTTGAGATCGACGATGGCACGCTTTAAATCTCGCCACAGCCCTGCCCCATCCTCGGGCAGCGCTAGGCTCACCGCTTTCAGGATCTGGTCGATATGCGGGGTTACGTCGAGGAGACCTCTCGGCAGTCCCCACAACGCCCAAAACCGCGGATTAGACAGAGTTAGCCGCCCATTGGTGCCGAAGACGGCTACGCCTTCCGTAAGTGCGTCAAGAGTAGAGCGATGGATGTCGAGTAGCGCGCGGTTCTGGCTTTTGAGCTGGAGCTGATCGGTGATGTCCTCGAATACATAAATCACGCCGCCGCGAGGCCCAGCCGGCGCCGAAATCACTTGCAATGTTCTGCCGTCGGGCAGGTGCCAAGGCTCGCTTTCGCGAGGTGCGCTTAGAGTGTAGCTCTGGAGATGCCGCGCGCGCCATGCCTGATAGTCGGGGTCAGGTGGCAGCATCTCTTCGGTCCGCAGCTTGTCGAGAATCTTACGCTCATCCATCCCGACCCTCAGCCAATTCGGGTCGAGCCGCCACAGCGCAGCATAGGCGAGGTTCGATTGCACCAATTCGCGATTGGCGTTGAAGATAGCGATCGGCGTCGCCAGCGCATCGATAATGGCGCTGAGATGAGCGAGCCTATCGGACAGCTGGGTCCGCGAGTCGGGATGTTCGGGGGGCGTAGCCATTTGGCCGTTTCAGATACCACGTTCGAGTGTCTAGCCTGCCCAAGTATACTAGTGGGCGCCGCCGCTATCGGACGATATGTGGGAGTTTTCCACGATGACCTTTTCAGCGATCGTGGAGGACAACAGCGCGATCGTTCCCTTAGTTCTAAGCAACGATTCGCGCATCCCTCCCGCCCCTCCCGCGTTCTCCCTCCTCAACAAAGGAGAACATCCATGAATCTCTCGGCGATCAAAGAGCATATGAAGATCATCGGCGCCGATGGCGTGCGGGTGGGCACTGTGGACCGGGTCGAGGGCGGGCGGATCAAGCTCACCAAGGACGACAGCGGCGAAGGCCATCATGAGGGCCACCACCATTTCATCGATGGCGAACTCGTCGCCGATGTCGAAGGCGATGCGGTGCGGCTCAGCGCCAATGGCGATGTTGCCGTGACGCATGAGACCGAGGGCGACGGCCAGGCGCTGAATTAGACGGCGGGCAGTAGCGTATCTCTCAGTCGGGCCGTCCTCCCCCTTGAGGGGAGGACAGTGGAGCTTGCCGCAGGCCTAGCGAAACTGAGGCGGGGGTAAGGCCACAGACACAGAGCGCGTGGCCAACCCCCACCCTCAATCCCTCCCCGCAAGAGGAAGGGAAGCCACTATCATTTGTCATCCCCGGGCTCGACCCGAGGACCCAGCCGGGCGTGCTGCTGGTGGCCGGGTCGGGCCCGGCCATGACGGCGGAGAGATGTGTAACCAGGCCGGGAAAACAGCAGTCTTCCCAATGGCTTACAACAATCTCGCCCCACCCATACGCACGGTATTCCCACCGCATCGTATCCTCCCCCCGCTGTCGTCATCTTCCTGCGAGTCACCGACGAAGTGGCTGGCGACAGTGATGGCGGAGGGTGGTCGCACTCTCCGGGTTCGGATCCCGGCTCGCGGCTCCAAAGGCTGTCAACCGGCCATTCCCAAAATCCATCGCGGAGAGCGCGGGGTGTCTCATCACACCCCCACCCTTTCGGAGGCGCACCGCGCTCTCCGCCCGCAGGCTTATGTCTGCGGCAAGCCAAACCCCGAAGCCGTCAGGCTGTCGGGACCCTCCGATCGCCCGCTCCAAAGCACCTACCGCGCTTCCCCCATTCGACATATTGTCCCGGCCCAAAGGGAGATCATGATGCTGAAGCCGTTGTTTGCTCTCACTGTCGCCCTGGCGCTTGGCGCGCCGCTGCCGGCGCTGGCCGAATCGTCGATGACTTCGTTCGAAGCGGCGCGGACGGCGCTGCTGGCGGTGTGGGCGGAGTTGCCGCTCACCGTGCGCAATGTGACGCTGACCGATGGCGCCGCGCCCAGCTATGGCAATTACACGCCGCGCGCGGGACAGAGCTTCGTGCTCGGCGACAAGATCAATGTCTATGTCGAAGTGCTCGGCTATGGCTGGGTCGACAATGGCGACGGCACGACCAGCGAATTGCTCGATGCCGATCTCAATCTGCTCGATACCAAGGGCACGACCATTGCCAGCCAGGCGAAGTTCCTCAGCGCCAATATCAAAAGCCGCGGCAAGCTGCTCGAGACCTATCTGACGCTTGATGCGACGCTGACCGATTTCGATCCCGGCGAATATCGCCTGCAATATGTGCTCCACGATCTGGCGGGCGGCAAGGACGCGACATTCGAGGTGCCGATCACCCTCACCGCCAAGCCCTGAGGCGGGGTGGCGCCCATAGGGTAGCGCAACGGCGCGAAGCGGACTAAGAGCGGGCGATGGTCGCGCTCAAACCCTTCGCCGCCGTGGTGTTCGACATGGACGGCACGCTCCTCGACACCGAGCTGGTGTTCAAGGAAATCGTCTTCGACGTCACCCGCGACCTTGGCTTCGAGATGAGCGTCGACATTCATGGCAAGATGGTCGGCTCGTCGCATGAGGCGACCAGCCGCATCCTCACCGAAGCCTATGGCGTCAGCTTCCCCTACGAGATGTTCGACGCCGAATGCCGCCGCCTGATGAAGGGGCGGATGGCGCAATCGGTGCCGGTCAAGGCCGGGGTGCCCGAGATGCTCGCCGAGCTCAAGGCCCGCCGCATCCCGATGGCGGTCGCCACCTCCTCCCGCTCGCCGCATGCGCTGACGCATCTCGGGACCGCGGGGCTGCTCAATCTGTTCCACGCCATCGTCACCCGCGACGACGTCGTTCACCCCAAGCCGCACCCCGAGCCCTATCTCACGGCCGCCCGGCTGCTGGGCGTCGTGCCCGCCAACTGCCTCGCCATCGAGGATTCGCATTCGGGCGTGCGCGCCGCCGCGGCCGCCGGCATGCAGACGGTGATGGTGCCCGATCTGGTGCAGCCGACCGACGAGATCCGCGCCTTGTGCGCCGCGGTGATGCTCAGCCTTCACGACGTCCGGCAGGCGGCGTTCGCCCCAGCTGTGGCCGCCGGGTAACGCAGACAATTTGAATTAACTACGACGGTCGGCATCACCGTCGTCTTCACCAGCCGCAAATGGCCGCTAGATAAGGGGTTTCGCGCCCCCCAATCCCCCATTAACCTCACCTTAGGAACCTAACGACTATGGTTAAATGTCGGTAAATTTTGGTTCCATCAGCGGAAAAGCTCGTCTAGGGTGACTTCGCAAACGGCTAGAAACTGGCACTGCCTTGGGGGCGGTCCGGGGGAAGGACGGGGGATTGAGGGCTAACGCGCTACCTCGCGCGCTGTTGAACATGATGACCGTGGGCGCTGCTGCGCTCATGGGTTTTGTCGTTTCCGCCCCATCCCACGCCGTCGAACTGCAAGTCGCCTATGTCACGCCCGCCGAATTGACGCCTGCGCTCGCCGCTTCCCGGCTCACGCCAGCAGTGCAGCTTCGCCCGAGCTTTTCCTCGGCGCAGCCTGAACTGACCAACGATCTCCTCGCCTCCTATGTGCAGCGGCAGCAGGAGTTGAAGACCTTCAGCAGCTTCGCACCGGCGCCGACCAAGCTGACCGAGGATGTGCTGCTTGGCTATATCGACCGCACCAAGGGCACCAATCTGGCGCTCGACGCGATCGACACGGTGACCGAGCAGCCGGCGCTCAATCCCGACATGCTCGAGACCTATGCGCTGAAGAAATTTACGCCGACGGTCCGGAAGCTGAAGCTCAGTAAAGACGAGCAACTCTGCCTGACGCAGGCGATCTATCACGAGGCGCGCGGCGAATCCGAGGATGGCCAGTGGGCCGTTGCCAACGTCATCATCAACCGCGCGATGAGCAAGAAATTCCCCACGACCATTTGCGGCGTGGTGTTCCAGAATGCCGACCAGGGCCGCTACAAGTGTCAGTTCAGCTTCGCCTGTGACGGGCGTTCGGACTACGGCACCGAGACCGGCGCCTGGAACCGCGCCTCGAAGATGGCCCGCGTGGCCTTCAACGAATTCCAGCATGGCGACCGCCCGGGCGTGATCCCGAACTCGGCGCTGTTCTACCACACGACGGCAGTGTCCCCGAACTGGTCGGGCCGCATGAAACGCGTCGCCGCCATCGGCTCCCACGTGTTCTACGCCTCGAAGTAGTCAACCACCTTAAGCACGTCATCGCTGCCCTGCCCCATGATCCCGCCGATGCGGGATTTTCATTTGGAGGGACAGGTGATGGTGAGGTTGGTTGGTTTACTCGGCGGCCATGGCCGCAGGGTTGGGATTGAGCCGCTGCATGTTGGCCTCGAACATCTTGGCGAGGCTAGACGCGGCAGCGTCGTAAGCCGAGCTGTCGGACCAATTGGCGCGCGGATCGAGCAGCTTGTCAGGCAGGCCGCCAACGCTCAGCGGCACGTCGAAGCCGAAATTGCGATCGGCACGCATCGGGGCAGCGGCGAGCTCACCGGACAGCGCCGCCGTCACCAGGCGGCGGGTCGCGGCAATGTCGATGCGCTTGCCGACGCCATAGGCGCCGCCGATCCAGCCCGTATTGATCAGCCACACACTAGCGCCGCTTTCGGCCAGCCGCGCGGCGAAGAGCTCCCCGTACACTTGCGGGTGATGCGACATGAACGGGGCGCCGAAGCAGGCCGAGAAGGTGGCCGAGGGTTCGGTGACGCCGCGCTCGGTGCCTGCAACCTTGGCGGTATAGCCCGAGAGGAAGTGATAGACGGCCTGTGCGGGCGTCAGCCGGGCGATCGGCGGCAGCACGCCGAACGCGTCCGCCGTCAGGAAGATCACCGTCTTGGGCGTTCCGCCCGTGCCGCTTGGCTCGATCGACGCCAGCGTTTCGAGCGGGTATGCGGCGCGGGTGTTCTCGGTGAGCGATACGTCGTCGAAATCGGGCTCAGCCGTCAGCGGGGCGATCACGACGTTTTCGAGCACTGTGGCAAAGCTCTTGGCCGCCCCGAAGATCTCGGGCTCGGCCTCGGCGCTGAGCTTGATCGTCTTGGCGTAGCAGCCGCCCTCGATATTGGCGACGCCATTGTCGCTCCACAAATGCTCGTCGTCGCCGATCAGCGGGCGAGCCGCGTCCGACGACAGCGTCGTCTTGCCGGTGCCGCTGAGCCCAAAGAACAAGGCCGTGTCGCCAGCGGGGCCGATATTGGCCGAGCAGTGCATCGGGAAGATGCCATTGAGCGGGGCATGGAAATTGAGCAGCGAGAACACCGATTTCTTGATCTCGCCGGCATAGAAGGTGCCGCCGATGAGGACGATGTTGCGGCTCATGTCGAGCGCGATAACCGTCCCGGACCTCGTTCCGTGACGCGCCGGATCGGCGGTGAAGCTGGGCAGATGGAGAATCGTCGCTTCGAGCGGCGCGTCTTCGCCCCTGTCGCGGATCAAGAGATTGCGGATGAACAGCGCATGCCAGGCTGTCTCCGTGACGACGCTGACTGCCATGCGAAAGTCGAGGTCGGCGCCGGCGGACAATTGCTCATGATAGAGGTCGCGGCCCGTCGCGTGGGCCAGCATGTCTTCAAGCAGCAGATCGAACTGGCCGGGCGACATCGAGCCGGTATTGTCCCACCAGACATGGGGGCCAGTGAGCGCATCGCGGACGATGTACTTGTCCTTGGGGGAGCGGCCGGTATGGCTGCCGGTGCTAACGGCCAGCGCGCCGTCGGCGGTCAACTGCCCTTCACCGGCCATAAGTGCGGCAGTGACCAATTGCGCCCGATTGCCGCCTTCACGGATCGTTGCAATGCCTTTGAGCCGGCGCAGAAGTTCCCCAGTTTCAGCCATTTCGTCCCCTAACTCTCGGCATTGAAAGCAGCGCAAAGTTACGTCGCGCCGCGCTTTCAGGGACAGCGGGCAATCGGTCGTAAGACGTTAGTTCGAGGAAATGTGGCGGCTCGGCCCAAGGAATGGCGGCTGGGGCACGTCTAGTGTATAGCGGTTGGGCGCCTTACTTTATGCGCAATTGTGGCAGCCTCGTTTCGCCACATTTGGCAAGCCCCAGCCGAGCTGCCAACGCTGACCTAAAGAAAGGGACCAGCATGCCCAAGATCGCCCTTGTGGACGATGACCGTAACATTCTCACCTCCGTGTCGCTGACATTGGAGGCCGAGGGCTACAACGTTTCCACTTACACCGACGGTGCTTCCGGCCTCGAGGGGTTGACCTCGGACCGCCCCGATCTCGCCATTCTCGACATCAAGATGCCCCGCATGGACGGCATGGAGCTCTTGCGCCGGCTGCGCCAGAAGTCCGATCTGCCAGTGATCTTCCTCACCAGCAAGGATGAAGAGATCGACGAGCTGTTCGGCCTCAAAATGGGCGCCGACGACTTTATCAAGAAGCCGTTCAGCCAGCGCCTACTGGTCGAGCGCGTCAAATCCATCCTCCGCCGTTCGGCCCCGCGTGAACCCGGCGTTGCCGGTGCAACTACCGACACGCAGCCCGGCAAGGCGCTCATCGAGCGCGGCAATCTGGTGATGGATGAAGAACGCCACACTTGCACCTGGAAGGGCCAGCGCGTCACGCTGACCGTCACCGAGTTCCTGATCCTTCAGGCCCTCGCGCTGCGTCCGGGCGTCGTCAAATCGCGCAATGCGCTGATGGACGCCGCCTATGACGACCAGGTCTATGTGGATGACCGCACCATCGACAGCCACATCAAGCGGCTGCGCAAGAAGTTCAAAGCCACCGACGACGATTTCGAGATGATCGAAACGCTGTACGGCGTCGGCTATCGCTTCAAGGAACAATAAGGGTCCAATGGCCGTCACCGGACAGGATCTCCCGGGTCTTCGTAAACCGGGCGCGAACGCGCGGCGCCGCGATGCGGCGCTGACGCGGTTCTGGGGCAATGTCACCCAGGAAGCGGGCAAGATCGTTGCGGGCATCCAGCGCATTCTCGCGCTGACGGTGTTCTCGAGCCTGACGCGCCGGATCGTCACGCTCAATCTGGTGGCGCTGGCGGTGCTGGTGACCGGCATCCTCTATCTCAATCAGTGGCGTGCCGGACTGATCGACGCCCGTGTGCAGTCGCTGCGCGTCCAGGGCGAAATCATCGCCGCCGCCATTGCCGCTTCGGCGACGGTCGACAGCGATGTGATCCAGGTCGATCCGGACCGGCTGCTGCAGCTCAAATCCGGCCCGGCCTCGACGCTGAGCTATTTCGATCCAAGCCTCGAATTCCCCATCAATCCTGAGCGCGTCGCGCCGCTGCTGCGTAACCTCGTGACACCGACGCGGACGCGGGCCCGCATCTACGACCAGTCCGGCTTCATGATCCTCGACTCCGCTTCGATCTATTCGAAGGGCGAGGTGTCGCGCGGCGGCAAGCCGGCGGCGTCTGGCACCAATGACTGGTGGACCACCGTCATGAGCTGGGTGCCGGGAGACGATTTCCCGCCCTATCAAGAGCTCGGCGCCGATGAAGGCACGAAGTACCCCGAAGTCGCGGCTGCGCTGTCGGGCGCGCCGGCGGATGTGGTACGTGTCGATGCCGACCATCAGCTGGTGATTTCCGTCGCCGTGCCTGTGCAGCGCGTGCGCGCCACGGTGGGCGTGCTGTTGCTCTCGACGCAGCCGGGCGAAATCGATTCGATCGTTGCCACCGAGCGCTGGGGTGTGCTGCGCATCGCGCTGGTCGCGGCCACCGTCACCATCATCCTGTCGCTGCTGCTCGCCGGCACGATCGCCGGCCCACTGCGGCGGCTGTCGGAAGCGGCGGAGAAGGTGCAGAGCTCGATCTCCTCACGCGAGGAGATCCCCGATTTTACCTACCGCACCGACGAGGTCGGCCATCTGAGCCGCGCGCTCCGTTCGATGACGTCGGCGCTCTATAACCGCATCGAGGCAATCGAGCGCTTTGCGGCAGACGTCGCCCACGAGCTCAAGAACCCGCTGACCTCGCTGCGGTCGGCCGTTGAGACCTTGCCGCGCGCCAAGCGCAGCGAGGACCGGGACCGGCTCAACGCCATCATACAGCATGATGTGCGCCGCCTCGACCGGCTGATCTCCGATATTTCAAATGCCAGCCGCCTCGATGCAGAATTGGCGCGCGAAACCTCCGAGCCCGTCGACATCGACAAGCTCGCCGAGGCCATGGTGTCGATGCAGAACGACCTCGCCTCGTCGCGCAACGTCGCCGTTGTCCTCGACCCACGCAATGGCCGGCTGCCGGCCAGCATGCTCGGCCATGACAGCCGGCTGGCCCAGGTTTTCAACAACCTCATCGACAACGCCATCTCGTTCTCACCCGAGGGTGGCACTGTGCGCGTAGCGCTGCGGACCGAAGAAGACCGGATCGTCGCGACCGTCACCGACGAAGGTCCAGGTATTCGCGGCGATATCTCGCGGATTTTCCAGAGATTCTACACAGATCGTCCGGATGGTGAGCATTTCGGCGACCATTCCGGCCTCGGTCTTGCCATTTCGAAACAAATCATTGACGCCCATCGCGGTACTATCACGGCCGAGAACCGGTCCGACCGTTCCGGCGCGATGTTTACTGTCGTTCTACCGCGCGCATCGATCGAACGGGTCTCGCGACCCAGGAAGTGAGACAGCAAATGCCCCGGAGCAACATCCACGCCACAGGCCTCGTCCTCGGTAAGACCGGGTTGATCCTCAGAGGTCCGAGTGGAGCGGGAAAATCGCTCCTTGCTCTTGAACTGATCGACGAATGGGAAGCCCGCGGGCTCGAAGCCAAGCTCGTTTCCGACGACCGCGTCGAGGTCGAAGCCACCAAGACCGGTCTTGTGATGTACGCCCCCAAGGAAATCGGCGGACTGATCGAATTGCGCGGCCGCGGCATCGTCGAGCGCGAGTTTGCGCAGAAGGCGTCGCTTCACCTCGTGGTCGACATGGTCGATACCCTGGAGCGCATGGTGGAAGAAGATGCACTCAAAACCGAAATCGAGGGCGTGACCCTCGATCGGTGCCCGGTTCCGCGCGCCGGAAAGGTCGACAGCCGCCATCAGGTTATGTTGATCCGCGAGGCGGTACGGGCACTTAGCCCCGGCAAGGGCCGCGTCAAAAAAACCGCTTGAATCCCCGGAGTCATGAGGCGAAATTCCGGCCCTCACGTCCGCCGAGCGGGCCCGTCAGAGGATAGTTCATGATCGGTCTTGTTCTCGTGACGCACGGCGCCCTCGCCGTCGAGTTCAAATCGGCTCTCGAACATGTGGTCGGCCCGCAGGAGCAGGTCGAGACGATCTGCATCGGTCCCGACGATGATATGGAAGTGCGGCGCGACGACATCATCGCAGCGGTGGGCGCGGCCAATACCGGCAGTGGCGTCGTTATTCTCACCGACATGTTCGGCGGCACGCCATCCAATCTCGCGATCTCAGTGATGAAGACGGTAGGCGCCGAGGTGATTGCCGGCGTGAACCTCCCCATGCTGGTCAAGCTGGCGCGGGTGCGCGGCGACCTCGAGATCAAGCAGGCGGTCACGATGGCAGCAGAGGCTGGCCGCAAATATATCAACGTCGCCAGCGAGTCCCTTGGCGGCTAGCCGGTTCGCGCTTAGGTTTCTCCCATGGATACAGCGGCGAATGCCGGCCGGGCGCTGGCGCAGCAAATGACCATCGTCAATCGCAAAGGGCTCCACGCGCGGGCTTCGGCGCGCTTTGTGCGCACGGCGGAATGCTTCGATGCCGACGTGAAGGTGACCCGCGACGGGACGACCGTCTCGGGCGGGTCGATCATGGGGCTGATGATGCTCGGTGCCGGGCCGGGATCGACCATCCTGGTGCAGGCGAGCGGCAAGCAGGCGCGCGAGGCGCTCGATGCGCTCAACACCCTCGTCGAGAACGGCTTCGACGAAGACAATGAGGGCGTAGGGGCGCAGTAGCGGAACGCCACTGCGATCTCGCTCGTTGATCCGACATGCCCTCGGGCTCGGAGGATGTAATGCGGCGTGCGTTGAGCATTCTGGGTGCCCTGGCGCTTGGCCTCGGCTTTGCGCAATTCCCCGAATACGCCCAGCAATATGAGCAGCGGCTTGGCGGCGCCGTCGATGAACTCACGATCATTGTCGAGGATTTCGACCGCGGCGCCGCATCGTTCGGGCTCAGCCGCGATGACGCACTGCTTCGCTATGCGGCGTCGGGCGACGAGTTCATCGTCGATCGCGGGCTCAGTATGCGGATGACGCTGACCCGTTACGAGCAATTGCGCAGCGATCTGGAGAAGTTACAGAACGCGAATGCGATCGAGCGGGTGCAGTTCCTGCCGAGCTACCTCGACAGCGATGTCGGCGCCCGCGCGCTGGCCAACTTCCAGCCGGGCGTGCCCCTGACGGGCGAGGCCGTCGGGTGGGGGCTGGCCGGGGCGCTGATTGGGTATCTGCTGCTTTATCCCATCCTCAGCTTCATCACCCTGCCATTCCGCTGGCGCAATGGCGCCCTGCCAGCGCGTAAGATCACGTTCGGGCGGCAGATATAAAGCTTTCTTTATGTCCCCATTGCCGGAAGGCGGTTCGGGCTTTATAAGGCGGCCAAACAGCCCTTTTGGAGATCCCTCATGGTGGACTACGCCGTCAAAGACATTTCGCTCGCCGAATTCGGCCGCAAGGAAATCGGCATGGCCGAGATCGAGATGCCGGGCCTGATGGCCATTCGGGAGGAGTATGCAGCCGCCAAGCCGCTGAAGGGCGCGCGCATTGCCGGCTCGCTCCACATGACGATCCAGACCGCCGTGCTGATCGAGACGCTAGTGGCGCTCGGGGCCGAAGTGCGCTGGGTCTCATGCAACATTTTCTCGACGCAGGACCATGCTGCCGCGGCAATCGCCAAGGCCGGCGTCGCGGTGTTCGCGCATAAGGGCGAAACGCTCCAGGAATACTGGGACTTCACCGATCGCATGATGGACTGGCCGGGCGGGCAGACCCCGAACATGATCCTCGACGATGGTGGCGACGCCACGATGCTGATCCTCACAGGCGCCAAGGCCGAGAAGGATCCCTCGATCCTCGCAAAGCCGGGCAATGAGGAAGAGGAAATCTTCTTCGCGACGATCAAGAAGCGTCTCGCCCAGGACCCGAAATTCTTCTCGAATATCCGCGCCAATATCCGCGGCGTGTCGGAAGAGACGACGACGGGCGTGATGCGACTCTATCAGCTGCACGAGAAGGGTGATCTCCCCTTCCCGGCGATCAACGTCAACGACAGCGTCACCAAGTCGAAGTTCGACAACAAGTACGGCACGCGTGAATCGCTGGTCGACGCGATCCGTCGCGGCACCGACGTGATGCTCGCTGGCAAGGTTGCGGTCGTCTGCGGCTATGGCGATGTGGGCAAGGGCTCGGCCTCGTCGCTGGCTGGCGCCGGCGCGCGTGTGCTGGTGACGGAAGTTGACCCGATCTGTGCGCTGCAGGCGGCGATGGATGGCTTCGAGGTCGTGACCCTGGAAGACGCAGCGGGACGCGCCGATATCGTCGTTTCGGCCACCGGCAACAAGGACATCATCACGGTCGATGCGATGCGCGCCATGAAGGACATGGCGATCGTCTGCAATATCGGTCACTTCGACAATGAGATCGATGTGCTGGGCCTCCGCAACTTCAAATGGACCAATGTGAAGCCGCAGGTCGACATTGTAGAACTAAGTTCTGGCAAGCGCATCATCCTGTTGTCGGAAGGCCGCCTGGTGAACCTCGGTAACGCCACGGGTCATCCGAGCTTCGTGATGAGCGCCTCGTTCTCGAACCAGACGCTGGCGCAGATCGAGCTGTGGACCAATGGCAAGAATCTCGAGCATAAGGTGCATGTGTTGCCCAAGAAGCTCGACGAGAAGGTGGCCGAACTCCACCTTGCCAAGCTCGGCGCCAAGCTCACCGTGCTGACCAAGTCGCAGGCCGACTATATCGGCGTCGCCCAGAACGGCCCGTTCAAGTCCGAGCACTACCGCTACTGATTGTGTCGGGGACGGGCGGGCCTGCGGCTCGCTCGTCTCATTCCACATTGTCAAAGAGCGTGCTGCCTTAAGGGCAGGACTGGAGACCCGACGCGCTGGCGCGCTCGGGTTGTACCTTGCCGCAGGCTGGCTTTTGCGCTCTGTCCGAGCGATCCCAAGCGGGCTCGCTCGGCCAACCGCGGCCGGCCTACGGGCGGAGAGCGCGTGCAGCGCCTCCGAGAGGGGTGGGTGCAAGATGAGGCACCCCGCGCTCTCCGCGATGGATTTGGGAATGGCCGGTTGACAGCCTTTGGAGCCGCGAGCCGGGAGCCGAACCCGGAGAGTGCGACCACCCTCCGCCATCACTGTCGCCAGCCACTTCGTCGGTGGCTCGCAGGTAGATGACGACAGCGGGGGGAGAGTACGATGGGGCGGAAGTACCGTGCGTATGGGTGGCGTGAGATTGTTGTAAGCGATTGGTGGGACTGCGGTTCTTCCCCCTACCCTCCCCCATAGCGGAACGAGGGAGGGAGAGATGCACACCGGTGCCGGGCTGTTCGCACCCCTCAGAGCTGCGCTAGGCCTATCGCCAAGCTCCGCTTGCCTCCCCGTCGAGGGGAGGTGATGCGGACTGAGAGGCCGGCGATCTTGGTCGCCCCTGTCAGGTCACTTCCTGCTCTGGCTTCGTCCACGCTTCGCGGGGCGAATGCCTTGATGCCGTTAACCTTTGTTAACAGCGGGGCCGTCATTAACCATTCGTTCACTGTTCGATCCGTGGTCAATCCCTGTGCTGAGTCATTTGCCCGCTTTGCACAGGGGGGAGGACTCTTTTGCGCGAGTCGCGGTCTCGCTATGTTCTGGTGATTCGGGGGCACCCACCGGGCCGCGGCGAAACGGCGATGGTGGGAAACGGTCTTGAAGGCGCCAGCGTAATTCGGCGATTGAAGTGCCTGCCTTGCGGCAGGGCGTTGGCGGGTTCAATTTCATCGGGGTGACGCATGGGGCCGGAGGGATTCCGGAGACGATTGGGATTCGCGCTTTGCGGCGCGGCACCCTTGACGCTCCTCACCGCCGCGCCAGCTCTCGCCCAAGGTCTATCCTCGTCCAATCTGATGGGCGCGGTGCCGATCGCGATCGCGCTGGGAGCGGGAGCTTTCGCGCTGCTCGCTATGACCATCGTGCGGTCGATGCTGCGCGACGGAAAGCGGGCGCAGCATCGCGCCAACGCCCAGATCGCCAATCTCAGGGCGCTGGTCGACGACTATGAGGCGCTGCTGTCGGGCACGGGCGAAGTCACCGTGGTCTGGTCGGGCAAGGCACAGCCCAAGATCCTCGGCGCGGCCTCGACTATTCTGCCCGCCGGCCGGCGTACGGACGCCATTCTAGATTACTCGTCCTGGCTCAATCCACCTGATGCGGAAACGATGGCCGGCAAGATCGCGGCGCTGCGCTCGGGTGGGCAAGGCTTCGACATGATGTTCACCAGCCGCGACGGGCGGCAGGTGCGCGCCATGGGCTGGGCGCTCGGAGCGGGCGCTGCGCTGCGCGTACGGCCGACGCTCTCTCAGCCAGGCGCAAAACTGCCGAGCCGGAGCGAGGACATCGAGGGCGTGATCGCGCGCCTGCCCGACCCGGCGGTGCTGTTTGGCGATGGCAAGCGCGTCGCCTTCGCCAATGCCGCCTATCAGGCGCTGGCGCGGGGCAAGAGCGGGACGCCCAACGAGATTGCCGAGGCGGCTGGGCTCGAGCTGGTGGAGATGACGCTGCCGACAGGTCGCGCGGCCTATCTGCGGGCGCGACCTGCGGATGCCGCAAAGCCTGCAAGCGTGGCAGCGCCGGCGAGCGACGGGCTCGCGCATCTCAGCGCCATCATCGATGCACTGGCGACGCCGATTGCGATCTTCAACGCCAACCGCGAACTGGTGCAATCGAACCGCGCCTATGCGGGGCTGTGGCGGCTCGACGCCAAATGGCTGAAGGTCGGGATGGATGAGCGCGCCATTCTCGACAAGCTCCGAACCGACGGCATGTTGCCGGCGGAGCCCGACTATCAGGCCTGGCGCGCGCGGCATCTCCAGAGCTACAGCCTCAAATCGCCACGCGAGAGCGACCCATGGCATTTGCCCGATGGGCGCACAGTGCAGGTTATCTCGGCGCCCGCAGGCCCCAAGGGCGGCGTGATCTATGTGTTCGAGGACATCACCGATCAGCTGAAGCTCAAGAGCCAGCATCGCACGCAGCTCGACGTGCAGCGCTCGACGCTCAACGCGCTAAGCGAAGGCGTGGCGGTGTTCGGCACCAATGGGCGGCTGACGCTCAGCAATCCGCGGCTGTCGACGCTGTGGAAGCTGCCGATGAATCTGCTCGATGCGAACCCGCATATCGACCAGATCATGGAGGCGGTGAGCAAGGCGCTGCCCGAGGATGGAGCGGGGCTGTGGCGTGATTTGAAGCGCGGCATCGTCGACCTCAACCCGACGCGCACCGACCAGAGCGGGCGCATCGGCCGCGCCGACGGCAAGCTGATCGATTATGCGATCACCCGACTGCCTGACGGGCAGACGATGATGACTTTCGTCGATGTGACCGAGAGCGCCAACTACCAGAACCTCCTCAAGGAGCGGAACGAAGCGCTGGTCACCGCCGATCGGTTGAAGGACGCGTTCGTCCAGAACGTGTCGTATGAATTGCGCTCGCCGCTGACCAACATCATCGGCTTTGCCGATCTGCTCGCCTCGGAAACAGTTGGGCCGCTGACCGAAAAGCAGAAGGCCTATACCGATTATATCCGCGCCTCCAGCGTGACGCTGGGCGTCTTAATCGACAACATCCTCGATCTTGCAACGGTGGATGCCGGCATTGCCGAGATGCGGCCCGAGCCGCAGGACGTCGTGGCGCTGATCGACAAGGCAAAAGCCGGGCTCGCCGCCACGTTCCCCGAGGTCGATGGCGAAAAGCCGCTCGACATCGAGGTGGATATTCCCGAGCCGCTGCCCCCGCTCTATGCCGACGGCACGCGCATCGTCCAGGTGCTGTACAATCTGCTGTCGACGGCGGCGCGGTTCTCGGAAGCGGGCGGCAAGGTGAAGCTCGGCGTGATCGAGCGCGGCGGGCGGATGATCTTCACGGTCGAAGACGATGGCGCGCAGATGAACGAAGAGATGCGCGCGGCGCTCAACGACCGCGCCGATGCATCGCGCAATTCGGCACGGCAGCGCGGCGCAGGGCTCGGCCTCGCCATCGTGCGCTCGTTCGTGCATTTGCATAGCGGCACGATCAGCGTCGAGCGGCGCGAGCCGCGGGGCAGCCGCGTGGTGGTGAGCCTGCCGCTCACGGCGGCGCTGACGACGGCCGCCGAATAGCTCGCGACTCCCGACGGTGGATGCTATCCAGACGGCATGGGCACAGAGCACCTCTTTCTAGCCGATGACGACGCCACCGCCGCCCTCGGTGCGCGGCTCGCGGCTGATTTGAAGCCGGGCGATCTTGTGCTGCTGTCGGGTGGGCTAGGCGCCGGCAAGAGCGCGCTGGCGCGGGCCATCATCCGGACGCTGGTGGGCGACGCAAAGATGGATGTGCCCTCGCCAAGCTTCGCGCTGGTGCAGCCCTATGAGGCCAAGGGCACGCCGCTGCTGCATGCGGATCTTTACCGGCTGCGGGGCGCGCGGGAGATCGATGAACTCGGGCTGTTCGAGCGGGCCGATACGATCGTGCTCGTCGAATGGCCGGAGCGGGCGCCGGAGCTGGTTAGGCGCGCGACCCTGCAGGTTGCGCTGAGTGTGCCGGCAGACGGAAATGGGCGCTTGGCGGAGATCGCGCAGTGAGCCGGCGCGGACTTTACACGATTGCGCCGCATGGGCGGTTTCTACCGCTGCTGGTCGATCGCGTGCTCGATGGCACGTTGCTGGGAGGTTGGGACCGCAGCGGGCCGTTCTGGCTCTCGGATGTGACGATCATCCTGCCGACGCGGCGGTCGCGGCTGGTGCTGGCGGAACTTTTCGCGGAGCGGCTGGGCGGCGCCGCGCTGCTGCCCGATATCCGCACCTTCGGTGGTGAGAGCGCTGAGGAGGAGCCGTTCCTGCCGCCGAGCGATGCGCCGGCGCTGCAATTGGCGATGAGTGGACTGGAACGGCGTCTTATTCTGTCGCGGCTGGTCGGCGACTTCGCGCGGCGGACGGAGATTTTCGCTTCGCCCCCCAATGCGGCGGAGATCCTGTGGCTGGCAGATTCGCTAGGCGAGCTGATCGACGATTTCGCCATCGAGGACGTGCGGCCGGAGGCGCTGCGTGAGCTGGTGCCAGAGGAGATGGGCGAGAGCTGGCAGCAGATCCTCAAATTTCTGGACATCGCGCTCGACGCGTGGCCGCAGCTGCTTGCGGCGCGCGGCATGGTGGATGGTGCGGCGCGGCGCAATGAGCAATTACGGCGACAGGCGGCGACGGCAGAGCAGCTTTATAAGGAGCGGCCGGTGATTGCGGCGGGGTCGACCGGCTCGATCCCGGCGACGTCGGCGTTGCTGCGCGCGATCGTCGATCTGCCGCGTGGCGCGCTGGTGCTGCCGGGGCTCGATACCGGGCTCGATGCCGAGCAGCACAAGCGGCTGATCGAGGGTGACGCCAATCAGGGGCATCCTCAGTATGGGCTGGCGAAGCTGCTGCGGGGACTGGGCGCCGGCATTGCCGACGTCGAGGAGCTGGCAGGCACGGCCGCGCGCACGCAAATGGCGCGACTGGCGCTGGCGCCGGCGGACGAGACGGTGGCGTGGCCGGCACAGCGCGAGGCTGTGGAGGATGCGCTGAGCGGCGTGGGTGTGATCGCGGCGCCGACGGCCGATCTCGAAGCGCGGGCGATTGCGTTGGCGACGCGGCAGGCGGTGAGCGATGGGAGGAGCGTCGGGATAGTGGTGCGCGACCAGACGCTAGCGCGGCGGATCGCGGTCGAGCTCGAGCGCCATGGGATTGCCGTGGACGATCCGGCAGGAACGCCGCTCTATCAGTCGTCGGCGGGACGGCTGGCCCGGCAGATGCTGGCTGTTGTCGAGTCGGCATTCGCGCCGCTCGATGTGGTGGCGCTGCTGCGCAATGGCGCGGTAACACTGGGACGTGAGCGCGACGAGGTGCGGCGGCTCGGTGGGATCCTCGACCTCAAGCTCAGGAGCGAGCGGCCGGCGCAAGGACTTGAGGGGTTGATTGCGCTCGCTGGTGAGCGGGTAGAGCTGGTCGAGATGCTGCGGGCGCTGGGGGCGGCGCTGCAGCCGCTGGGCGATCTGCTGTCGCGAGCCGAGATCGATGCGCGGCGTTTTGTCGGTGCGCTACTGGCGACAATCGAGCCACTGGTTGGCGGGGTGCAGTTACCGGGGTTCATCGAGTTCCGGGCGTGGGGCAATGCGATTGCCAGCATTGATGATACGGGCGCGCCATTCCCACCGGAAAATCTCAGTGCGGTGCTTTCGGCGCTGATGGCGGGCGAGAAGGTGCAGAGCCCGGTGCGGCGGCGCGACGATGTGCATATCTGGGGCGAACTCGAAGCGCGCCTGATGAACCCGGATCTGATGATTCTCGCCGGCCTCAACGAGGACATCTGGCCGCCGGCGGCGGACCCCGGCCCCTGGCTCAGCCGCAAGATGCGGATCGATATCGGCCTTGAGCCACCGGAACGGCGACAGGGCCAGGCGGCGCATGATTTCGAGATCGCGCTGGGCAATGGCGAGGTGATGCTGGCCTATGCGCTCAGGATCGGCACGTCGCCCGCTTTACCCTCGCGGCTGGTGCAGCGGCTCGATGCCTTCATCAGTGCCGACGCGGCGGCGACGCTGCGCGAACGCGGAGCGACCTGGCTTCGGCAGGCGGCCGCAATCGATGATGCCGGCGTGGCGCGACCGGCGCAACGTCCGGCGCCCTCGCCGCCGGCCGCGATGCGGCCGAAGCGGATTTCGGTGACCGAGGTCGAGACGCTGATGCGCTCGCCTTACGACATTTACGCCAAGCATACGCTGCGGCTGAGGAAGCTCGAGCCGCTTGGATCGGAGCCGAGTGCACGCGAACGTGGAACGATGATCCACAACGTGTTTGAGAAGTTCGTCGCGGCAGGGCTGAGCTTTGCCGCGCCCGATGCGGCCGAGCGCATGTTGGCGATGGCAGAGGACGCGTTCAGCAGCCTCGATTCGATCAAGGAGCGGCGCGCAATCTGGCTCAAGCGCTTCGAGCGGGCGGCCCAGATGTTCCTCGAATGGGAGCGCGAGCGGCATGGCGGGATCGCCTCTCGGATGGCAGAGGCCAAGGGCGAGTGGGTGTTTCCGGCGCTCGACAATTTCGTGCTATCGGGCAAGGCGGACCGGATCGACATGCGGACGGACGGCACACTCGAAATCCTCGACTTCAAGACGGGCGGCGTGCCGAGCCCGGGCGACATGAAGGGCTTCGAGGCGCCGCAATTGCTGCTCGAAGCGGCGATGGCGCGGGCCGGAGCGTTTCCCAATGTACCGGCGCGCGACAGCTCGGCTCTGACCTATATCAAGATCGGCCTCGGGCCCGCGGCGTTCGTCACCACGCCCTTCAGCCTGGGCAAGGGCGTCGATCTGATGGAGGCCGTGGACGAGATCGCGCGGCGGACGCAGGGGCATATCGAGACGTTCCTGATCCGTGATCATCTGCCTATGCCTGCCCGCATCCGGCCGCGGGCGACGAGCGGACGGAAGCCGCGCCCGGGGGACTATGACCATCTGGCGCGGACCGATGAGTGGACGCTGACAGCGGGGGTGGACGACCCGTGAGCCGCCGCCTCCTTAGCCCGATGCCGCAGCGCATCGTCGACAGCCAGCGCGATGCGTCCAATCCGGCGCATTCGGTGTGGGTCACGGCAAATGCCGGGTCGGGCAAGACCTATGTGCTGACCGCGCGCGTGCTGCGATTGCTGCTGAGCGGCGTGCGGCCGGAGGAAATCCTCTGCCTCACCTACACCAAGGCGGCGGCGGCGGAGATGCGCGGCCGGGTCAGCGAACGGCTGGCGGGCTGGGTGCTGGCCGACAATGCGGCGCTCGTCGCGGATATCGCGCAACTGACTGGCGCGCCGCCGACGGCAGGGATGCTGCTGCGGGCGCGGGCCCTGTTCGCGCATGCGCTCGATACACCGGGCGGGCTCAAGATCCAGACCATCCACGCCTTCTGCGAAAGCGTACTGCACCGGTTCCCGCAGGAGGCGGGGGTGCCGTTCGATTTCAGCGTGATCGAAGATTTCGAGCGCGACGGGATGCTGCTCGAAGCGCGTGAGCGTGTCCTGGCAACGGGGTTGCGGGGCGGCCCCAATGCCGATGCCGTGGCGACGCTGTTCGATCTGATGAGCGACTTCCTGATCGAGACGGCGATCAACGAAGCGCTGGCTAAGCCGCAGATCCTGCGCCGTGTGCTGGCGGACCCGGAACGCACCAAGCGCAACCTGCGGCGGATTGTTGCCGGGGTGGGCAGCATTGCCGAGGTCACGGATGAGGTCGTTGCCGGCTACGGGCTCAGCGCGAGCGACCATGACCGGATTTTCGAGCTTATCCACCCTGATCCGAAAGGCGACGATTTCGCCGACCGTCTGTCGCGCATCGACCCGCGACACCCGCATGTGGACGCGCTGTTCGAGGCGTTTCTGACGCTGAGCTTCACGGCGCGGAAGACGCTGATCAAGAAGCAGACGGCGATATTGATCCCCGATGTCGCCGAGCGGCTGGCCCATGAGGCCGACCGGCTGGAGCGCCTCTATCGGCGGCTCGCGGCAGCGCGACTGCTGGAGCGGTCGGATGCGATGCTCGATATCGTCGGCGCAATCTCGGCGCAGTATGAGACCGCGAAGCGGCGGCGGTCGCTGCTCGATTTCGACGATCTTGTGGAGCGGCTTGGCGCCCTGCTGGCCGACGATGATCGCGGGCTGTGGGTCCGCTACAAGCTCGATAGCGGCATCACCCATATCCTCGTCGATGAGGGGCAGGATACGAACCCGCATCAATGGGATGTGGTGAAGGCACTGATCAACGAATTCTTCGTGGGCGACAGTGCCGTCGATCGGCCACGCACACTGTTCGTGGTAGGCGACCAGAAGCAATCGATCTTTTCGTTCCAGGGCGCCGATCCAACCAACTTTGTCGATCTGGGGCGGCAGATCGTGTTCACCGCGCGCAGCGTCGAGATCGCCTTCAGTCAAATTCGGCTGCAGCACAGCTTCCGCACGCTGGCCAATGTGCTGGACGCGGTGGATCTGGTGTTCCGCGACGAGGAACTGCAAGGCGCGGCGTTGGAAGACGATCCGCTGCTGCACCAGACCGCGCGAGCAGAGAGTGGCGGGCTGGTGGCGCTGTGGCCGCCGATCCAGGAGATCGAAGACGAGGCAAGCGGCGATGAGTGGCCGACTGAAGCGCCGCTCCAGACCAAGAGCGCGCAACGCCGGGTGGCCGAGCGGATTGCGCGCGAGATCAAGGGCTGGATCGAGGCGAAGCGGCCGCTGGGACCGCGCGGGCGGGCGGTAACGGCTGACGATGTGCTGATCCTCGTCCAGGTCCGCAGTATCCTGTTCCACGAGATCATCCGGGCGCTGATCCGAGAGAACATTCCGACGCCGGGTGCTGACCGGTTGGCCGTGGTCGGCCATATCGGTACGCAGGATCTGATGGCGCTGGGCGATGTGCTCAGCAATTCGGCCGAGGATCTGCAGCTTGCCGCCCTGCTCCGCTCCCCATTGTTCGAGGTGAGCGAGGATGAGTTGCGCGAGGTGGCGCAGCCGCGGCCCGACAAGGCAACGCTGTGGTCCGCGCTGAAGGTTTCGACGATCCCCAGCGTCAAGGCGGCCTATGAGACGCTGCGGCGCTGGCGCAGCCGGCTCGATTTCGAGCGGCCGTTCAATTTCTACTCGACGGTGCTTTACGCGGAGAGCGGACTCAAGAAACTCCGCGCCCGGCTGGGCGGCGAGATCGACGATGTGGTGGCGGAGTTCCTCGATCTCGCTTTGGCACACGAGCAATCGGAGCAGCCATCGCTGACAGGGTTCCTCGCCGAATTGCGGGCGCGCGAAGTGACCATCAAGCGCGAGCTGGCCGAGGCCGGCGCAGGCGTGCGCGTGATGACGGTGCATGGCGCCAAGGGGCTCGAGGCGCCAATCGTGATGCTCGCCGATGCGGCGACAACTGAGGTGGGCCGCGACCGGCGCGCCATCTACATGCAGCCCGAACCGCCGCTGTTCTTTCATGCGTCGAGCAAGGACACGCACGCCGACGAGACCATTGCCCACAAGGACCTCGCGGATGCGGCGCAGAAGGCCGAGTATTGGCGGAAGCTCTATGTGGGCATGACGCGGGCCGAGGATGAGCTCTATGTCACGGGCTATCTGACCAAGCGCGGCAAGTTGGATGGGAGCTGGTATGACGCCGTCGAACGCGGACTGAGGCCACACTGCGAGATCGTGCTCGATGCCGAGGGCAATGAGGCCGCACTGGTCTACCCGCGCGAGCGGGGCAGCGATTTCGTATTGGCGCAAAACGTGATTCCAATCGCAGCCGCGAACGCGCTGACGCTTCCCGTGCTGCCGCGCTATCAGTTGCGGCGCATTGTGCGGCCGTCGCGTGCCGCCGATGACGCAGACCCGGCACTGGTGCTCGAGACCCATGCCGAGGCGGTGCGGCGCGACCCGGAGACCGCTCGCCTTGAGGGCATCGCGCTTCATGCGCTGCTGCAACATCTGGTGCGGATCGAGGCAACAGAACGCGAGACGGTGGCACTGAAGGCGCTGGGGAGTCTGTTGCCCGAAGCGGCGACGGATCATCAGCGGATTGCAAGACAGGCGCTATCGATCCTCAGCCGGCCGGAGCTCTCGCATCTGTTCGGACCGGACAGCCGCGGCGAGGTGCCGATGCTGGCGCAGGGGCTTCGCAATGGGCATCCGGTCACCGTCGCCGGGCGGATCGACCGGCTGGTGGTGACGCCGCGGCTGGTGACGATCGTCGATTACAAATCAGACGCCGAGGCGCCCAAGGAACCGGACGGTGTTCCAGCGGCTTATCTCAGCCAGATGGGGCTCTATGCACTGGTTGCACAGCAGCTCTTCCCAGGCCTTCCGGTGGAAGCTCACATCCTGTGGACGAGCTTGGAATCATTGATGAAATTGCCCGCCGAGCGACTGCGCGTAGCGGTGGCGGGCTTCACCATAGGGTGATAAGACTTGTCGGGTCGCTGGACTCTTCCTAGCTTTTGGATCACACACCGCGCCACTTCATATCGAAGGCGAAATCCCAAAGGGAATCCCTCAACATGACAACCCACGTTTCCGACGCCAATTTCGGCGAGGAAGTACTTTCGTCTAAAGAGCCTGTTCTGGTCGATTTCTGGGCCGAATGGTGCGGCCCATGCCGTGCGATCGCCCCCGTCCTCGAAGAGCTCTCCACCGAGCTTCAGGGCAAGGTGAAGATCGTCAAGCTCAACGTCGATGAGAACCCCAACACCACCGTAAAGTACGGCGTGCGGTCGATCCCGACGATGATCCTCTACAAGGGCGGCGAAGCCGTCGACATGAAGATCGGCGCGGGTACGCCCAAGGCCGGCCTCAGCAAATGGCTCGAGAGCTACGCCGCGTAAGGACGCAGTCCT
Organism: Devosia sp.; assembly: GCA_039918675.1. Taxonomy (GTDB): domain Bacteria; phylum Pseudomonadota; class Alphaproteobacteria; order Rhizobiales; family Devosiaceae; genus Devosia_A. Next base: position 10,783 of record JBDSHC010000098.1, on the reverse strand, counting down.
TCGCGACGACAGCGACACGAAATTGTAGGCAATCAGAAACGCCGCTGGATGATCTCCGGCGGCGTTTCTGTTCCATGGGTCTCGGCTCCTTTACCTCCCCCTTCCCTCCCCGCGAAGGGGGAGGGTGAAAGACTGTGAATCCTGCGCAAGCCTCGATAATTGCGGCCGAAAATTTCTGCGTTAGCCGCACGGTTCAAAATCTCATCCCTTCCCTGCCCCCTCGACTCGCGATAGCTTCATCGTCGATCACCGATGGAGGCTTTCTTGGGTTTGCAGGTCAACGACGCCAATTTTTCGAGCGAAGTGCTGGCGGCCAAGGAGCCAGTGCTGGTGGATTTCTGGGCCGAGTGGTGCCCGCCCTGTAAGGCGATGGACCCGATCCTCGATACGCTGGCGGTGGAGCTGGCGGGCAAGGTCAAGATCGTCAAACTCGATGTCGAGACCAATCCGGGGATCGTGACGCAGTACAATGTGCGCGCCATGCCGACGCTGATCGTGTTCAAGGACGGCGCGCCGGTGGACATGAAAGTGGGCGCCGGGCAGTCGCGGGTGCAGCTGATCAAATGGCTCGACAGCCACGCCTAGCCGCGACGGCATAAAACGTTCTACGCTCCTCTGAAAAGAGGAGATTCCATGCAGGACGAACGACTGGCCTCAGCGCCGTTCAACCTCGATGCGGCGGCCATCGCGTGGGTGCGCGCCGTGTTTGCGCGGCTCAGTCCCGATGACAAGATCCGGCAATTGTTCAACCTCCGCTCGGCTGGGGACGATCCGGCCATGCTCGCCGCCCAGCAGGCGTTTCGGCCGGGCGGCGTGACCCGCGTGCCCGGGCCCGATTGGGTGGCGGAGCGCGAGGTCATCGCTGGCTTCGCGAGGGCGTCAGGCATCCCCATGCTGGCGTCGGCCGACGTCGAGGGCAGCCGGATGAGCCTTGCAGGCGGCGCCGAGTTCCCCAACCCGCTGTCGCTGGCGGCGATCGACGATGTGGCAACGACCAGCGCCATCAGCCGCGCCATGGCGATCGAGGCGCTGGCCGCCGGGATCAACTGGTCGTTCACCCCGGTCCTCGACATCAACGCCAGATTCAAAAGCGCGATCGTTGCGACGCGGGGGTTCGGCAACGACCTCGAGACGATCGAGCGGCACGCGCTGGCGGCGCTTCGGGCGTTCCAGGAGAACGGCGTTGCGGTGGCGGTCAAGCACTGGCCGGGCGAGGGGTATGATGATCGCGACCAGCATCTGGTGACGACGGTCAATCCGCTGAGCATCGCCGAATGGGAGGCGAGCTTCGGGCGGCTCTATCGCGCGGCGATTGCGGCCGGAGCGATGAGCGTGATGTCGGCGCATATCAGTTTTCCGGCATTCATCCGCGCGCAGAACCCCGATGCGGGCGTCGAGGCCTATCGCCCGGCGTCGATCAGCAGCGCGCTCAATGACACGCTGCTGCGTGGGCAGCTCGGCTTCAACGGGCTCATCGTTTCCGATGCGACGGGGATGGCCGGGCTCAAAGCGTGGTCGAGCCGCGCCGACTATCTGCCGCAGCTCATCGCCAATGGCTGTGATGTGATTTTGTTCGCGGACAATCCGGACGCCGATCACGGCTTCATCGCCGCCGCACTGGCCGATGGACGGCTGAGCCAGACGCGGATCGACGAGGCAGTGCTGCGGCAATTGGCGCTGAAGGCGGCGCTGGGTTTGCACAAGGCACAGACGAGGGTGGAGCCCGATGGTTCGGCGAACAAACGGCTGGCCGAGGACGCGGCGCGACGCGCCCCGACGTTGGTGAAAGATACTCAGGCGCTGCTGCCGATCAGCGTCGACAAGCACCGGCGCGTGCTGGTGTTTTCGACCGGCATCGTTTTCCCATTCACGCCACAGCCGCTGCCCTTCGCGTTGCCTGACATGCTGCGCGAGAAGGGTTTCGAGGTAACGATGAATGAGCCGGGCCAGTGGGTGAACCCAAAGGACTACGACCTCGTACTCTATCTGCTCGGCGAAGAGACGCTGCTGACGCGAGGCCACATCTTTCTCGACTGGCTGAAGCTCAACGGCAATTTCATGCTGGCTATGCAGCGCTACTGGAACGACGTTCCGACGTTGCTGATCTCGTTCGGCTATCCGTACTATCTCTATGATGCGCCCCGCGCGCCGACATACATCAACGCCTATTCGACGACCGAAACGGTGCAGCGGGCGGTGGTCGAGGCGTTACTGGGCAATCATCAATGGAACACACATTCGCCGATCGATCCGTTCGCCGGCGATGAGCAGGCGCGTTACTAGACCGGCGGCGTGCCATTCTTTGCGAGGATGTGGCCGCCAAGATAAAGCGAGCCGCAGATGACCACGCGGGCGCCCCTGATAGTGGCTGCGTCGCGCATGGCGAGGCCGATCGAGCGATAGGCCTTGGTGTCGAGGCCGCCGGCCCGCGCAGCAGCGGCAATGAATTCGGCGGAATGCGCGTTTTCTTCACCGGGAATGGTGAGAGTCAGCACTCTCGGCGCCATGGCGACAAAGGGTTTGAGGAAATCGCCCGGGTCGCGGGTGTTCATCATCCCGAGGATCAGTACCAGCGGCTTGGGCCGGACGGCCTGCATGTCTTCGAGCGAACGGGCAAGTGCCGCGGCGCCATGGGCATTGTGCGCGCCATCGAGCCACAACTCGTCGGCCTTGGGCAGCATGTCGCGCAGCTTGCCCTTGAGCGGCTGGATGCGGGCTGGCCAGATGACGGTGCGGAGGCCCTGGGCGATCTGCGCCTCGCTGACCGGCAGTTTGAAGTGGCGCGCCGCGGCAGTTGCGAGGGCGGCATTGTCGAACTGATGGTGGCCGATCAGCGCGGGGGGCGGCAGATCGAGCAAGCCGTCCTCGTCCTGATACACCAGGCGGCCGTCCTGCGCGTAGCCGTCATAGTCGCGGCCCTGGACGAAGGGGGTGACGCGGAGCTTTTTGGCGGCGCGTTCGATGGCGGCGAGGCCCTCATCGCGCTGGCGGCCGATCACGGCGGGCGCACCGCGCTTCAGGATGCCGGCCTTGTGCGAGGCGATCTCATCGATGGTGTGGCCGAGCCATTTCTGGTGGTCGAAATCGACCGGCGTGATGATGGTGCCGAGCGGATGATCGATGACGTTGGTCGAGTCGAAATCGCCGCCGAGACCGACTTCGAGCAGCAGATAATCCGCGGGGGTTTCGGCGAAGAGCTTCAGCGCGGCCGAAGTGGTGATCTCGAACTGCGTGATGGGCTGGCCGGCATTGACGCGCTCAACCTCCTCAAGCGCATCGTTGATGCGCCGGGTGCTGACCAGCGTGCCGGCGAGCCGGACGCGCTCGTTGAAGCGGACGAGATGCGGCGAGGTGTAGACGTGCACGCGTTTGCCCGCCGCTTCGAGCATGGCGCGGAGGTAGGCGATGGTCGAGCCCTTGGCGTTCGTGCCGGCGACGTGGATCACCGGCGGAAGGCGATCCTGCGGATTGCCGAGCTGGCCCAGCAGGCGCCATTGACGGTCGAGGCTCAGATCCATGAATCTGGGATAGAGCGTGGTGAGACGCTTCAGGATGGCATCGGTGCGGGACATGGCGCTTTGGCGGACTAAACCTCGGTGTCATTCCCGCGTAGGCGGGAATGTCGCCGCGGTAAAGGGGCTACTCCGACGCCGCCTGGGCGACCGGCGCTTCGGCGAGGTCGTCATCATTGGCGACCGACGGGACCGGCAGCTTCGGCGGGGCTTCGGCGAGGCCGATGGGAGACGCAGCGCCGGTGAACATGGCGATCAGCGAACCGATGGTCGAGCGGAGGTTGTGGCGGTGGACGACCATGTCGACCATGCCATGCTCATAGAGATACTCGGAGCGCTGGAAGCCCTTGGGCAGCTTTTCGCGGATGGTCTGCTCGATGACGCGGGGGCCGGCGAAACAGATCAGCGCACCGGGCTCGGCCAGATGGACATCGCCCAGCATAGCGTAGGACGCGGTCACGCCGCCCGTGGTGGGGTTGGTGAAGACGACGATGAAGGGCAGCCCGGCATCGCGGAGGCGCAGCACCGCGACGGTGGTGCGCGGCATCTGCATCAGGGACAGCGTCCCCTCCTGCATGCGCGCGCCGCCCGACGAGGCGAACAGCACCAGCGGAGTCTTGGTGTTGGCGGCTTTCTCGAGCGCCGCAATGATGGCAGAGCCGGCGGCCATGCCGAGCGAGCCGCCCATGAAATCGAAATCCTGCACGGCGACCGTTACCGGCTGGTCGTAGAGCTTGCCGGTGGCGACGAGCACAGCGTCTTCCATGGCCGTCTTGGTGCGCTGTTCCTTGAGGCGGTCGATGTAGCGCTTCTGGTCGCGGAACTTCAGCGGGTCCTGCGCGACGCTCGGAAGCGGCACAAGATCGTATTTGCCGCCATCGAGGAACGACGCCAGCCGGTCGCTGGCCTTGATCTTCATATGATGGCCCGAGCCCGGCACAACCCACTGATTGGCTTCGAGATCGCGATAAAACACCATCTCGCCCGACTCGGGGTCCTTGACCCAGAGATTTTCCGGCGTCTCGCGTTTGTTGAGAAACGACCGGATTTTCGGGGGAAGAACGTTGTCGATCCAGCTCATGGCGATCCCTTCAGGGCGAATACGGCCCGTCTAAGAGGAGATTGTGGCGAATATAGTCGCCCGGGCGGGGCTTCGCAAACTATGCGCGCGCCCGCTTCAAACCCGACGCCAGATCGGCGACCAGCGCGGTGACCGCCGCCACAGTGCCGGCAGTGGCCTTTCCGTCGGCCAGCGAGTCGCGGACGGCGTTGCAGATGGCGGTGCCGACAGCCACACCATCGGAATCGCGGCCCATGCTGGCGGCGTCGTCGGCGGTTTTGATGCCGAAGCCGACGACGATTGGCAGGCTGGTGTGGCCCTTGATGCGCTTGACCGCCTCGCCGACCGCGGCGTGCGATTTGATGGCGCCGCCGGTGATGCCGGTCATTGAGACGTAGTAGACGAAGCCCGAAGTATTCCGCAGTACCGCCGGCAGGCGGCGGTCGTCGGTGGTGGGCGTCGCGAGCCGGATGAAGTTGAGCCCAGCCTTGAGCGCCGGCACACACAGCTCCTCGTCTTCCTCGGGCGGCAGATCGACGATGATGAGACCATCGACGCCGGCCTTCAGCGCATCGGCAATGAACGCCGCCGTTCCGTGAATGTAGACCGGGTTGTAATAGCCCATCAGGACGATGGGTGTCGTGTCGTCGGTCTTCCGAAACTCGGCGACCATGCCCAGCGTCTTGTTGAGCGTCTGGCCGGCGGCGAGCGCCCGCTGCCCGGCCAATTGCACGCCCGGACCATCGGCCATCGGGTCGGAGAACGGCATTCCAAGTTCGATGACGTCGGCGCCGGCGGCCGGCAGCGCCGCGAGAATTTTACTCGCGGTCTCGAGGTCGGGATCGCCGGCCATGATGTAGGCGACGAGCGCCGGGCGGTTGTCTTTCGCGCAGGCGGCGAAACGGTCGGCGATGCGCGTGGTCATTTGTTCATCCCGAGATAGCGGCCGACCGATTCCACATCCTTGTCGCCGCGACCGGAGAGGCACAACACGATGGTCTCGCTGGCCTTCATGGTCGGCGCGAGCTTCATCACCTGCGCCAAACCATGCGCCGATTCGAGCGCCGGGATGATACCTTCGAGCTTCGTGCAAAGCTGGAACGCCTCTAGCGCCTCATTGTCGGTGATGGGCACATAGGTGACGCGCTTGGTGTCGTGCAGATAGGAATGCTCGGGGCCGACGCCGGGATAATCGAGACCCGCCGAAATGGAATGGCCTTCCAGGATCTGGCCGTCGGCGTCCTGCAGCAGATAGGTGCGGTTGCCGTGCAGCACGCCGGGACGCCCGCCCGTCATCGAGGCGGCGTGGCCGTTTTCGACATCGATGCCGTGACCGCCGGCTTCGGCGCCATAGATGCGGACCGTCGGCTCATCGAGAAATTCGTGGAACGTGCCGATGGCGTTGGAACCGCCGCCGACGCAGGCGACCAGCGCGTCGGGCAGCTTGCCTTCTGCCTCCTGCATCTGCTCGCGGATTTCGCGGCCGATGACCGACTGGAAGTCGCGGACCATGGCCGGATAGGGATGCGGGCCTGCGGCCGTGCCGATCAGATAATAGGTCGTGTCGACATTGGTGACCCAGTCGCGCAGGGCTTCGTTCATGGCGTCCTTGAGCGTGCCGGCACCGGCCGTCACCGGGCGGACTTCGGCGCCCAGCATGCGCATGCGGAGCACGTTCGGATATTGCCGCTCGACATCGGTCGCGCCCATGAAGACGACGCAGGGCAGATCGAATTTGGCGCAGACCGTCGCCGTCGCCACGCCATGCTGGCCGGCGCCGGTTTCGGCGATGATGCGGGTCTTGCCCATGCGCTTGGCGAGAAGGATCTGGCCGAGCGTGTTGTTGATCTTGTGCGAGCCCGTGTGGTTGAGCTCCTCGCGCTTCAGATAGATTTTCGCGCCGCCCAGATGCTGGGTCAGTCGCTCGGCGAAGTAGAGCGGCGAGGGGCGTCCCGCATAGTGGGTCCGCAAATCCGCCATTTCGGCGATGAATTCGGGATCATCCTTGGCGAAATTGTAAGCCGCTTCGAGATCGCGGATCAGCGGCATCAGCGTTTCGGCGACATAGCGGCCGCCGAAAATGCCGAAACGGCCATCCTCGTCGGGGCCGTTGCGCAGGGAATTGGCCCGGGGCTGGTCGGTATTGTCCATAATTCTCAGCTTGCTGCGGCGGACCGCGCGTTGGCGATGAAGGCGCGGATCAGCGCCGCATCCTTGACCCCCGGTGCGGATTCGACGCCCGAGGACACATCGACCCCCATCGGCCGCGTCGCCTTGATGGCGGCGGCGACCGTATCGGGCGTCAGGCCCCCGGAAAGCATGAAGGCCAGTTCGGGGTCAAGCGCCTTGAGCAGGGTCCAGTCGAAGGGCTCGCCCAGCCCGCCCGGACGGGAGGCGCCATGCGGCGGCTTGGCATCGAGCAGGATGCGGTCGGCGCAATCGGCGTAGCCGGCGACCGCGGCAACATCGTCGGCGCCGCCGATCGAGCAGACCTTGAGGATCGCGATGCCCGCTTCGTCGCGGATAGTCTCGACGCGGTGCGGCGTTTCCGGGCCGTGCAGCTGGATCCAGTCCGGCCCGAGCGCGGCGACCTGGGCCACCAGCGTGTTGTCGGGATTGACCAGAACCACGCAGGTTTCGACGCGGCCGCGCGCCAGCGAGATCAGTTCGCCGATGGGATCGAGTTCGAGATGGCGCGGCGAGCGGGGGAAATGCATCAGCCCGATCATGTCGGCGCCGGCATCGATCGCCGCGTCGAGAATGCGTTCGGTCTTGATGCCGCAGATCTTGATAATGAGGGGGTCGCTCATAGGTCGGTTTTGCTCAGGGCCTCGAGAGGTCGTCGACAACAGGAAGGGATCGCGAGCGGCGCATGGCGTCGACCTCGCGGTTCAGCCGCTCGGTCTCGCGGCGATAGACGCGCTCGTCACGGCGGTGCTGGCTCTGGGCGAACCAGGTCGCGATGCCGCCCAGCAGCACGCCGAACAGCAGGATGGTGAACAGGACGAGGAACAGTGGCACGCCGACGCCGGGCGTGGTCAGTGCCTCGGACGGCGCGAAGGGATTGAAGTTGACAACCACGAGCTGGCGATTGGCGAGCGCGAAAACGATCAACACCAGGCAGAGCGGCACCAGCACAACCCAACCGACAATGCGTCTGATCATGAGGCTTTGTTCCGGATCAGCTCAGGCCTTATTGAGCCGCTCACGGATCTCCTTGCCGGCCTTGAACTGCGGCACGTACTTCTCACCGACATCGACCTGCTCGCCGGTACGCGGGTTGCGACCGACGCGAGCGGGGCGGTTCTTGACGGCGAAAGCACCGAACCCGCGCAACTCGACACGGTCGCCGCGCGCCATGGCGTTGCCGACTTCATCGAGAATGGCGTTGACGATATTTTCGATGTCACGCTGAAACAGATGTGGGTTTTCGCTGGCAAGCTTTTCGACCAGTTCAGACTTGATCATCGTGCCCCCGGGGCTCGGCAAAGGATAAGCGGTGTTCCTTGGTCAAGGGGCAACCTGCCAAAGGGAAACCAGCCCGTCAAGCACAACGGGACCTTGAGCGGGGAGGCCCAGGGCGCTGCGGGCCTGGCCGCCGAGCCATTTGACGGGATCCGTCCAGTCGGGCTGGGCGATTGGATACCAAGTGGACACCGGCAGATCGGCCTTGATGGATTTGTTCGCTTCGAGCCAGGCGATGGCCTCGGCCTCACCACCCACCTCATCAGCGAGCTTGGCCGCGATGCCCTGATTGCCGGTGAGAATGCGGCCATCAGCCAACGGCAGGACCTCAGCGCGGGTGAGGCCACGGCGCTCGGCGACGACATCGACGAACCATGAGAAGGAATCATCGACGATCGATTGCAGCGAGGCGCGCACTTCGGGCGTCATCGGGTGGCCGATATCGGGCTCGGCCTTCAGCGGACCGCTGGCGACCTTGTCGAGATTGAGCCCGATGATGTCGAGCAGCTTGCTGGCATCGGTGGTCTGGAACAGCACGCCGATCGAGCCGACGAGCGACAGGCGGCGCACGAAGATGCGGTCGGCCGCGATGGCGGTCATGTAGGCGGCGGAGGCGCCGAGCTCTTTGACATAGGCGACGACCGGCTTTTTGGCGCGGAGCTTGCCGATCGACTCGTAGAGCTCTTCGCCGCCCGCGGTGGTGCCGCCGGGCGAGTTGATGGCGAGGACCACGGCCTTGACGCTGTCATTGTCGGCGAGCGTCTCAAACATCTTGAGGCGGACCGGATCGGTGGCGATGGTGCCATCGATGATGACGCGGGCAATCCCGTCGCTTGCTATGCCGCCGAAACCGCCAAGCCCATTCTCGGTCGCAAAGCGCCCTGCCCCCGCAAGGATCGCAATCACCAGCGCAATGAAAGCGACGATGCGCCAGCGAAAGCGCGAGCGGCGCAGCGCACTTGCGGCGGGGATCGCGTGAGCGGGATCGATGACGGGATCGGACATGAAGGGGCCTCGGAATTGCAGCGGACTTAGCCTCCGCCCCAGCCGTTTGTCCAGTCAGAGCCGCCTGACCATCAGCCGGGCGCTGGCCTCGTAACTCGCTAGCTTTTGCGTCAAATCCGGACGATCCGTGACGGCGAAGCCGTGGCGCTCCCAGAAGCCCTGGCTGCCATTGACGGCGACGAGGCTCATGGTGGCAAAGCCATGGGCCGAGGCGTGCTTGGCGAGCGCATTGGTGATGAAGGTCGCAGCACCGATCCGGCGGGCGACGGGCAGCAGCGCCAGATCGTGGATGTAATAGGTGTCGCTGGGTTCGGGCAGTTGGCCGAGCAGGGTGTTGAGCTCGGGCAATTCGGCCAGATGCCAGGGATGGCTGAGGATATAGCCGGCGGGGCGTTCGCCGATTTCGAGCAGATAGGCGCCATTGCGATAGAGGCTCTGGCGCTCGGCCAGCACGTCCGGGGCTTCGAAGAAGGACGGATGCACCTCGCCTGCGATCTTTTCGACCGCGGGCAGATCGTAGGTCGTCATTGCGCGCCAGGCGAGCCCGGGAATCTTCATCCGTTTCCCCAAAGACAAGGCCCGCACGGCTAGCGTGCGGGCCTCGATTAAGCAACAGCAGGGATGCGCGAGATTATTTCTTCTCGCGGTCCTTGAGGGCGGCGCCCAGGATGTCGCCGAGCGAAGCGCCCGAATCCGACGATCCGTAATTGGCCACGGCTTCCTTCTCTTCGGCGATTTCGAGCGCCTTGATCGAGAGACCGATCTTGCCGGTCTTCTTGTCGTACTGGGTGACGCGCGCGTCGACCTTCTCGCCCTTGGAGAAACGCTCCGGGCGCTGATCGTTGCGGTCGCGGCTCAGATCGGCGCGACGGATGAACGCGGTCATCTCGCTATCGGCGAGCTTGACCTCGATGCCTCCGTCATTGACCTCGACGACGGTCCCGGTGACGACCGAGCCCTTCCTGATGCCATCGCCCGAGCTGTCGGCCACATCGCCGGCCGCAAGCTGCTTGATGCCGAGCGAGATGCGTTCTTTTTCGACATCGACGTCGAGCACCTTGGCCGAAACCATGTCGCCACGGTTGTACTCGTCGAGCGCCTGCTCGCCGGGCTTCTGCCAATCGAGATCGGAGAGGTGAACCATGCCGTCCACATCGCCGTCGAGACCGATGAACAGACCGAACTCGGTCTTGTTCTTGACCTCGCCCTCGATGGTCGAGCCGATCGGGAACTTCTCGGCGAACGATTCCCACGGGTTCTGCAGCGTCTGCTTCAGCCCCAGCGAGATACGGCGCTTGTCGGGATCAACCTCGAGCACCATGACTTCCACTTCCTGCGAGGTGGAGACGATCTTGCCAGGGTGGACGTTCTTTTTGGTCCACGACATTTCGGAAACGTGGATCAGGCCTTCGATGCCCGGCTCCAGTTCGACGAACGCGCCGTAGTCGGTGATGTTGGTAACGCGGCCGGTGAATTTGGCCGAGACCGGATATTTGGCCTCGATGCCTTCCCACGGATCAGCCTGGAGCTGCTTCATGCCCAGCGAGATACGGTGGCTCTCGTGGTTGATACGGATGATCTGGACCTTGATGGTCTCGCCGATCGACAGCACTTCGGACGGGTGGTTGACACGACGCCACGCGATATCGGTGACGTGCAGCAGGCCGTCGATGCCGCCCAGATCAACGAACGCACCGTAATCGGTGATGTTCTTGACCACGCCGTCGACGATCTGGCCTTC
>JBDSHC010000097.1:0-10951 GCA_039918675.1 Devosia sp. | reverse complement strand
AAGATGATCTTAGATGTGGTTTTCATAATCACGTCTCCCAATTGGCTGCTTGTTTGCGCAGCGCGTACGGGGAGAAGACAACCGCAAGAACATAAATGACAATATAACCGTCGTCTTCTTCTGATTGTTGAGAGAATCGACTGTTTAGCGTAGTATTTGTGTTTCCATCTACGCGCACTGTACTTGTGCGTACGTGAAATGGGCTAAGTACAAAAAAGAGAAGCGCGAGACCGAAGTCTCGCGCCCCTTCGGGTCAGTCTATGAGGGAGCGTCAGCCCTCATAAACCTCCACCGAACCGTCGGCACTCACGCCGATCGCAATGACCGCGTTCGCGTCGATACCGTTGGAGTCGAGCCAGGCTTTGAGGGTGGCGTTCGCATTGATCGCCGCGCTCAGATCAGTCTGCTCGTCAGAATGTGCTTTGACCGCTGCGTCGATCTTCGACTGCGCGTCGAGGTCAAAAATGCTGCGGGTCTTCACCACGGTGGTCGCCGAGGCGTCCGCCCAAGTGCTGAAGCTCGTCTCATTGTAATCCGTGTCGTTGATCAGCTGGATCAGCCCGTCGAGGCGGGCGTTCAGGTCCGCGCCGTCGCCGGAGGTCGTGGCGCCAATCGAGCCGGTGGCGGCCGTATCGATGCTCGCACCGTTATCGCCGCTGGACGCACCGACGCTGCCCGTCGCGCCGGCATCAACGTTAGCGCCAGCGCTGCCCGAGGACCCGCCATTGGAACTGTTCGATTTCGCGCCGACCGCAGCGTTCACATCGGCGCCCACATCTGCGTTGGTTGCATTGTTGTCGCTGCTGGCGCTGACGCCGACATTGGCGCCAAGGCCAACATTCGCATCGAGTGCAAGCGCGGGGGTGACGGTAAGGGCCGCTATCAGGGCGGCCACGGAAATCGCGGCTGTCGGTTTCATTTTTTTGTCCTTGTTTTTGAACGACGCTTTGCTTCGAACCACCCTCGGGGTTCGGCTGCTTAACGGAGGGATTCACGAAAGGTTGCCGATTTTCGGCGACCCGCCGGGGCGTCCTCTTAGACGATCAAACAAAAGCCCCGCATCCCTTGCGGGATACGGGGCCGAGGCGTCGGTGCAAACAACCTCTGCCGGAACAAGTTCCGGTGGGCTGAGAATAACAAGATTTGCCGCTGCGGTCATCGGTGACAACGCTATCGGCCATATGCCTAGTTCTTAAGCAGACGTAAATATTGCTGCTCAGTTAAGTGGCATGGAATGGTGCTGCTGTATGCAATGGAGGCGCGCGATCTGCTCGTTGGAACCAGCCATAACCTTTTGAATCAATGGCTTACGCTTCATCAACAGATGCTGGCACAGGCTTTGCAAAACCTCCTGCGGTGCAAACAACCATCTGTCGGAGGCTAATTTGACAAGAGTAAACCGCATCGCAGCCGGGCTCTCACTCGCCGCTGTTATGACGATGGGCGCAATCGCGCCCGTGGTCGCCCAGGACACTATCAAGGTCGGCGTTCTTCACTCGCTGTCCGGCACGATGGCGATCTCGGAGACCACTCTGAAAGATACGATGCTCTTCCTCATCGATGAGCAGAACAAGAAGGGCGGTCTCCTCGGCAAGAAGCTGGAAGCCGTCGTCGTCGATCCCGCGTCCGACTGGCCGCTGTTCGCCGAAAAGGCCCGTGAGCTGATCGCCGTCGATGGCGTTGCCGCCGTGTTCGGCTGCTGGACCTCGTCGTCGCGTAAATCGGTTCTGCCGGTGTTCAAGGAGCTCAACAACCTCCTGTTCTACCCCGTGCAGTACGAGGGCGAAGAGTCTGAAAAGAACGTGATCTACACCGGCGCCGCGCCGAACCAGCAGGCGATCCCGGCCGTCGACTATCTGATGAGCGAAGAAGGCGGCAGCGTGAAACGCTGGGTCCTCGAAGCGACCGACTACGTCTACCCGCGCACGACCAACAAGATCCTCGAGCAGTACCTCAAGGACAAGGGCGTCGCGCCGGAAGATATCAAGATCAACTACACGCCGTTCGGCTTCGCCGATTGGCAGACCGAAGTCGCCTCGATCAAGGAATTCGGTTCGGCCGGCAAAAAGACCGCCGTGGTCTCGACCATCAACGGCGACGCTAACGTGCCGTTCTACAAGGAACTGGGCAACCAGGGCATTTCGGCCGAAGACATCCCGGTCGTCGCCTTCTCGGTCGGTGAAGAGGAACTCGCCGGCATGGACACCAGCGCCCTCGTCGGCCACCTCGCCGCCTGGAACTATTTCCAGTCCGTCGATACCCCCGAGAACGCTGCCTTCATTAAGGCGTGGCACACCTATATCGGCAAGGACACCCGCACCACGAACGACCCGATGGAAGCGGCCTATCTCGGCTTCAATCTGTGGGTCGCTGCCGTGACCAAGGCCGGCACCACCGATACCGACGCCGTGCTCAAGGCAATCGTTGGTCTCTCGACGCCGAACCTGACCGGCGGCACTGCCACCGTTCTGCCGAACCATCACCTGACCAAGCCGGTGCTGATCGGTGAAATCCAGGCCGATGGCCAGTTCGACATCGTCTCGCAGACCGAGCCGGTACCGGGCGACGCCTGGTCCGACGTTCTGCCGGAAGACAAGGGCATCGAAGCCGACTGGACCGATCCGGTCACCGGCTGCGGCCATTTCGACACCGCAACGAAGACCTGCACGACCGCTCCGGCGCCGTGATCTGACTGACTACCGGCGAGGGCGCTCACCCGCCCTCGCCTCCATCCAACAGAGCGAGCACGATGGCCACCCGTCTTCTTCGACTGATTGCTTTCCTGATCGCTGCGCTTGTCCTTACCGTTCCGCCTGCCCTCGCGCAGGCCGATCTGACGCCGATGGTCGATGCTCTCGGTCAGGGCGGTTTCCCCGAACGCGATGCCGCCGTCAAAGCCCTCGTCGCGACGGGCGATCAACGCGTCCCGCCGATCCTCCAGGCCCTGGCCGACGGCAATCTCTACACGCGCAAATCTGACGCCAAAGTGGTGCTCGCGGCCAAGTCCGGCAGCGATTTCGCGCTGATCAACCCCAATGACGGTGCGGACCTCGGAACGGCGAAGAAGGCCGAGATCGAGAAGATCAAGGTCAACAACGGCCTTCGCGCCAAAATCCGCACAGCGATCGGCTCGATGACGCTGCTCAGCCCCGACCGGACCATCCGGCTGGCGGCGGCCCAGAGCATGCTCAAGAACGCCGATCCAGGCATGCTGGACCTGCTCAACGAGGCGATCACCGCAGAGACCGACCCCGAGATCAAGGGCGTCATGGAGCTTGCGCGCTCGGTGATCGTGCTGAAGACCGACGCGACCATCGAAGAAAAGCGCGCTGCTATCGACGCCATCGCAGCGAAGGGTAACAGGGCAGCGCTCACGGTGCTCACCAACTATCTGCCCACAGCCCCCGAAGAGCTGAAGCCGCTCGTCCAGGCCGGCATGAACACCATCGGGGGCAACCTGGCCGTGTGGGATGTGGCCCAGAACATCTGGTACGGCATCTCGCTGTCCTCGGTCCTGCTGCTTGCGGCCATCGGCCTTGCCATCACCTTCGGCGTGATGGGCGTCATCAACATGGCGCATGGCGAGATGGTGATGCTGGGCGCCTATTCGACCTATGTGGTGCAGCAGCTGCTGCATACATTCGCACCCGGCCTCGCCAATTACTCGCTGCTGTTCGCGATCCCGGTCGCCTTCCTGTTCAGCGCGGCGGTGGGCATCGCCATCGAGCGCGGGGTGATCCGCTGGCTCTATGGAAGGCCGCTCGAGACGCTGCTCGCCACCTGGGGCATCTCGCTGATCCTGCAGCAGGCCACCCGCTCGCTGTTCGGGGCGCAGAACAAGAGCGTCGAAACGCCGAGCTGGATGGCCGGCTCGTTCGATCTCGGCAATCTGTCGATCACCTGGACCCGGCTGTGGATCGTGGTGTTTGCCATCGCAGTGTTCGCGATCCTCCAGATCATCCTCAACCGCACACCGCTCGGCCTCCAGATGCGCGCCGTGACGCAGAACCGCCGCATGGCCTCGTCGATGGGCATCCGCACGCCTTTCGTCGATGCGATGACGTTCGGGCTCGGCTCGGGCATCGCCGGCATGGCAGGCGTGGCGCTGAGCCAGATCGACAATGTTTCGCCCAACCTTGGACAGGGCTACATCATCGACAGCTTCATGGTCGTGGTGTTCGGCGGCGTCGGGAATTTGTGGGGGACGCTGATCGGTGCCCTGACGCTGGGTGTCGCCAACAAATTCCTCGAGCCCTATGCCGGCGCGGTGCTCGCCAAGATCTTCATTCTGGTGCTTATCATCCTCTTCATCCAGCGGCGGCCGCGCGGTCTCTTCGCTCTCAAGGGACGGGCGATCGAACAGTGATTACGCAACGCATTCTTCGCGCGCTCGACGACAAGGCCGTCTGGGTCGTCTCCCTGCTGCTGCTGGTGGCGCTCGCCATTCCGTTCAGCAATCTGATACTGCCCGCAGACCATCCGCTGCATCTGCCCAATTACATGGTGCCGCTGCTTGGCAAGTATATGACTTACGCAATGCTCGCCCTCGCCCTCGATCTGGTCTGGGGCTATTGCGGCATTCTCTCGCTCGGACACGCGGCGTTCTTCGCGCTCGGCGGTTACGCGATGGGCATGTATCTGATGCGCCAGATCGGCGCGCGCGGCGTTTATGGCAACCCGATCCTCCCCGACTTCATGGTGTTCCTCAATTACAAGGAACTGCCCTGGTTCTGGTACGGCTTCGACAATTTCTGGTTCGCCTGCCTGATGGTGGTGCTGGTGCCGGGCATCCTCGCCTTCGTCTTCGGATTCCTCGCCTTCCGCAGCCGCGTCACCGGCGTCTATCTCTCGATCATCACACAGGCGCTGACCTACGCCCTACTGCTGGCGTTCTTCCGCAACGATCTCGGCTTCGGCGGCAACAACGGCCTCACCGATTTCAAGGATATTCTCGGCTTCAACGTGCAGGCGTCGACGACCCGCGCCGCGCTGTTCGCCGCTTCCGCGATCGCTCTGTCCTTCGCGGTGCTGGTCTGTTCGTGGATCGTCAATTCGAAGCTCGGCAAGGTGATGATCGCCATCCGCGACGCGGAGAGCCGCACGCGCTTCCTTGGCTATCGCGTCGACAATGTGAAGCTCTTCGCCTTCGTCGTGTCTGCCGTGATCGCGGGTGTCGCGGGCGCGCTCTATGTGCCGCAGGTCGGCATCATCAATCCGGGCGAGTTCGATCCCGGCAATTCGATCGAGGTCGTGATCTGGACTGCCGTGGGCGGCCGCGGGACGCTGGTCGGTCCGATCATCGGCGGCCTGCTGGTCAATGCGGGCAAATCGCTGTTCACCGGACTCTGGCCCGACTATTGGCTGTTCGCGCTAGGCGGGCTCTTCATCTTCGTGACGCTGTTCATGCCCAAGGGCATCGTCGGCTCGCTGCGGGACCTGTTCACGCGGAAGTCCCCACCGCGGCAGGACAATGGACAGCCCAAAGAGACCGGCCGCACCGGCATGCCCCTGATCACCGACGCCCAGCCTGGCCCTGCGGAGTAGGCACATGAACGAGCTTCCCGACAAACTCAAAACGATGCTCTACCTCAACGGCGTGAGCGTCTCTTTCGATGGCTTCAAGGCGCTGAATAATCTGTCGATCATCGTCCATCCCAACGAGATGCTGGCGATCATGGGACCGAACGGCGCCGGCAAGACCACGATGATGGATATCATCACCGGCAAGACGCGGCCTAATGAGGGCGAGGTGCTGTTTGACGGACGCACCGACCTTACCAAGCTCGACGAGGCGGCAATCGCCAATCTGGGCATCGGCCGCAAGTTTCAGAAGCCGACCGTGTTCGAGAGTCACACCGTGTGGGACAATCTCGAAATGGCGCTGCGGAAGCCGCGCGGCGTATTTTCGACGCTGGGCTATGTCGCAGCCAATGACGATATCACGCGGATCAGCGAAATACTCGACACCATCCGCCTCTCTGGCCGCAAGGGCGACCTCGCGGCGGGGCTGAGCCATGGACAGAAGCAGTGGCTGGAGATCGGTATGCTGCTGGCACAGGACCCCAAGCTGCTGCTTGTCGACGAGCCTGTGGCCGGTATGACAGACAGCGAGACGGTAGAGACGGCTAAGCTGCTCAAGGAGATTGCCCTGACCCGCTCGGTCGTGGTGGTGGAGCATGACATGAGCTTCGTGCGGGAACTGGGGACGCGGGTGACCTGTCTTGCCGAGGGCTCGGTTCTCGCTGAGGGCACGCTCGATCAGGTCAGCGCCAATCCCGTGGTGATCGAAAGGTATCTCGGCCGATGAGTTCATCTCTCACCATCAAGTCTGCCGATCTGCATTACGGCGCGGCGCAGGCGCTCTACGGCATCAGCATCGAGTGCAGGCCGGGCCGGATCACCGCAGTGCTCGGACGCAATGGTGTCGGCAAGAGCTCGACGCTGCGCGCCGTGACTGGCATCAACAATGTGTCGGCGGGCGAGATCGTCTTCGACAATGATGTGCTGAAGAAATCCCCGCCCTATAAGCGCGCGCGCATGGGCATCGGCTATGTGCCGCAGGGCCGCGAGATCTTCGCGCTGTTGACCGTCAAAGAGAACCTGGAAACCGGCTATGCCGGCATCTCTGGCGGCGAGCGCAATATTCCGGACTATATCTTCACGCTCTTCCCCGTGCTGAAATCCATGCTGGGCCGGCGCGGCGGTGACCTCTCGGGTGGTCAGCAGCAGCAGCTCGCGATCGGGCGTGCGCTGGTCACCCGACCCAAAGTTCTGGTGCTGGACGAGCCGACGGAAGGCATCCAGCCTTCGATCATCAAGGATATCTGCCGCGCCCTCCAGTTCCTGCGCGACGAAAAGGGCATGACGATCCTCCTGGTCGAGCAATATCTGGACTTTTGCCGCGAGATCGCCGACGACATCTACATCATGGATCGCGGTGAAATCATGCATTCCGGCCCGGCCAGCGACCTCGATCTGCCCGAGGTCCGGCGCCATTTGATGGTCTAGCGGTGGCGGCCCTTGCTGCCTTGGAAGCCGCGCCGCTTCCGATCATGCAGCGGGCGCGCGGCGAAGGCCGTGTGATCGCGACGACCCGCAATGGCAAGACCGAGATCGCCACTCTCTATCAGGAGGGCTGCGCCAAGGTCCGGTTGCCGCACACCCATTCGAATGCGCTTCAGGCGGTGCTGATGAATACCGCCGGCGGCCTGACCGGCGGCGACCATGTGCGCTGGAGCGTCGAGGCCGGCGCCGGTGCGAGCGTGACGGTGACCACACCAGCCTGCGAGCGAGTCTATCGCTCGCTTGGACCCGACGCCCGGGTCGAGAATCGGCTGGTCGTCGGCGAAGGCGCGCATATCGACTGGCTGCCGCAGGAGACGATCCTGTTCGAGAATGGTCGCCTCGACCGTCGCCTCGATGTCGATCTGGCGCAAGGCGCGACGCTCACAGCGGTGGAAACCGTGCTGCTCGGCCGCGAAGCGATGGGCGAAGCGGCGCGCAATGCACGGCTGCGCGACAATTGGAGGATCCGCCGCGACGGCCGCCTGATTCATGCCGAGGCCACGACGCTCAGCGCCGACAACCGGGAGCGCGACGGCATCTCCCTGCTAGCGGGAGCCCTCGCCTTCGCGACGGTGCTGCATATCGCGCCGGATGCGGAACGGCACCTCGACGCGCTGCGCCAGATTCTGCCCAGAACCGGGGGGGCCAGCGTGATTGGCGAGCGCCTGACCATTCGCCTGCTGGCACCGAGCGGCATCGCCTTGCGCCAGTCGCTGACACCCATTATCGCTCTCTTGTCGGACGCGGGCAGCATCCCGCGGCTCTGGACCCTTTAGGACGCGCCGATGAACCTGACGCCCCGCGAAAAAGACAAATTGCTGATCTCGATGGCCGCCATCGTCGCCCGCAAGCGCCTCGAACGCGGCGTCAAGCTCAACCATCCAGAGGCCATCGCGCTGATCACCGACTATGTGGTCGAAGGCGCGCGCGACGGACGCAGCGTCGCCGATCTGATGGAAGCAGGCGCTCATGTCGTGACGCGCCAGCAGGTGATGGATGGCATCCCCGAGATGATCCCAGACGTTCAAGTCGAAGCCACCTTCCCCGACGGCACCAAGCTCGTCACCGTCCACCACCCTATTCGCTAGGAGCAGCCAGATGATCCCAGGCGAAGTGTTCATCAAGGCGGGCGATATCGAGCTCAATGTTGGCGCCGCTCAGGTGACGATCGAGGTCGCCAATTCGGGCGACCGGCCGATCCAGGTCGGCTCGCACTATCATTTCTACGAGACCAATAATGGTCTGAAATTCGACCGCGAAAAGGCCCGTGGCATGCGCCTCGATATTGCCGCCGGAACGGCCGTGCGGTTCGAGCCGGGCCAGGCGCGCGAGGTCAAGCTCGTGCCGCTGTCGGGCGCCCGCACCGTGTTCGGTTTCCAGCAGAAGATTATGGGAAAGCTCTGAGTATGGCCGAACGCGACGCGGTGTTCCGCGAAAAACTGATCTCGATGATGGCCACCCTGAATGCCGGGGAGGCCAAGGACGCCTATCTGATTGGGATGGTCGGCAGCTTCGCCCGCCAGGCCGCTAAGTCGACAGGCGCCAAGGACTGGACCGACCTCAAGGAGCGGGTCGATATGGGCACCTACGACAAGCTGCTCAACGCCTTCCAGCACCAGAGCGCCGACTTCGCCAAGGACGGCGACACGCGCAGCGTGCGGGCCCTCGAAGTGCTGGCAATTTCGCTGATTGCCCGCCACCAGAGCCAGCCCGATCTCAAAGCCGGCGTGCGGTTTCTCGATGAGTTCATCGACAACTGCGCCGCGGCGGTGAAGCAAGCCGATACATCTGAAGACCCGCCCCCCAAGCTGCACTGATCCCGCCCGACGCCCCCCTGCTCTGAGGCCAACATGCCCGCTCGCATCTCACGCGCCACCTACGCCGACATGTATGGCCCGACCACGGGCGACAAAGTCCGCCTCGCCGACACCGATCTGATCATCGAGGTGGAACGCGATTTTACCATCTATGGCGAAGAGGTGAAGTTCGGCGGCGGCAAGGTCATTCGCGATGGCATGGGCCAGAGCCAGGCGACACGCGCCGAGGGTGCCGTCGACACCGTCATCACCAATGCGCTGATCGTCGACCACACCGGCATCTACAAGGCCGATATCGGTCTGAAGGACGGCCGCATCGCCGCCATCGGCAAGGCCGGCAATCCGGACACGCAGCCCGGCGTCACCATCATCATCGGGCCATCCACCGAGGCAATTGCCGGCGAAGGCAAGATCCTGACGGCCGGCGGCTTCGACGCTCATATTCATTTCATCGCGCCGCAGCAGATCGACGAAGCGCTGATGAGCGGCGTCACCACCATGCTGGGCGGCGGCACCGGCCCTGCGCATGGCACGCTGGCGACGACTTGTACCGGCGCCTGGCATGCCGAGCGGATGATCGAATCGTTCGATGGCTTCGCCATGAATCTTGCCCTCGCCGGCAAGGGGAACGCCAGCAAGCCCGCCCCGCTCGAGGAGATGATCCTCTCGGGTGTCGCCGCGCTGAAGCTGCATGAGGATTGGGGCACAACGCCGGCCGCGATCGACAATTGCCTCGCCGTCGCCGACGAATACGACGTGCAGGTGATGATCCACACCGACACGCTCAACGAGTCCGGTTTCGTAGAAGACACGGTGGCGGCGCTCAAGGGCCGCACCATCCATGCCTTCCACACCGAAGGCGCGGGCGGCGGACACGCGCCCGACATCATCAAGGTCGCGTCGCTACCCAACGTGATCCCCTCCTCGACCAATCCGACGCGGCCCTACACCGTCAATACGCTGGCCGAACATCTCGACATGCTGATGGTCTGCCATCATCTGTCGCCGCAGATCGCCGAGGACGTAGCCTTCGCCGAGAGCCGCATCCGCAAAGAGACCATCGCCGCCGAGGACATCCTCCACGATCTGGGTGCCTTTTCGATTATCTCATCGGACAGCCAGGCCATGGGCCGCGTCGGCGAAGTGCTGATCCGCTGCTGGCAGACTGCCGACAAGATGAAGAAACAGCGCGGCCGGCTGAAGGACGAGACCGGCGACAATGATAATTTCCGCGTGCGCCGCTACATCGCCAAATACACGATCAACCCCGCGATCGCGCATGGTCTCAGCCAGCACATCGGCTCGGTGGAGATCGGCAAGCGCGCCGACCTCGTGCTGTGGAGCCCGGCGTTCTTCGGCGTCAAGCCGGACATGGTGCTGCTCGGCGGCTCGATTGCGGCGGCACCGATGGGCGACCCCAATGCGTCGATCCCGACGCCGCAGCCAATGCACTACCGCCCGATGTTTGCGAGCTTCGGCAAGCTGCGCACGAGCTCGTCGGTGGTCTTCGTCAGCCAAGCTGCTGCCGATAGCGGACTGCGACAGCGGCTCGGCACGGCCAAGCAGATGCTGCCGGTGCGCAACACGCGCGGCGGCATCGGCAAGGCATCGATGATCCACAATTCGGCGACCCCGCATATCGAAGTGGACCCCGAGACCTACGAAGTCCGTGCCGATGGCGAGCTGCTGACTTGTGAGCCGGCGACCGTGCTGCCCATGGCGCAGCGCTATTTCCTGTTCTAGGCAGACCGTTACGCACGGTCCGTTGTTCGTGCTATGTTCTCATTCGAATCGGAGGGGAACATGCCGGATCTCACGGGCAAGGTCGCGCTGGTCACGGGCGCGAGCCGCGGTGTTGGCAAGGGCGTTGCGACGGCTCTCGCCGACGCGGGAGCCAGCGTTCATGTCACCAGGCGAAGCTTGACGGATGGGCGCGATAGGTCCGTCACGCGCCACCACGTCGATCACGCCGATGATGCGCAGACCGAGGCGGTCGTCGAGCGTGTGATCGCCGATGAAGGACGTCTCGATATTCTCGTCAACAACGCCTGGCCCGGCTACGAGAAGAT
>JBDSHC010000096.1:0-6998 GCA_039918675.1 Devosia sp. | reverse complement strand
CGACAATGGCAGCAATGTCATCGACGGCGATTACCGCCGGATGTAGCAGTCGGGAATCCTCTCCCGCTTGCGGGGGAGGGGGACCGGCGAAGCCGGTGGAGGGGGCGGCCGCAAACGCCGTGCCCAGCCCTACTCAAACCTCACCAGCAAATCCTTGCTGTCGATCTGATCGCCCGGCTTCACTGTCAGCTCCGCGATCACCCCATCGGCCTCGGCATGGATGGCCGTTTCCATCTTCATCGCCTCGATCGACAGCAGCACATCGCCGGCGCTGACCTTGTCGCCCACCTTGATCTGCAGTCCCGAGATGACGCCCGGCATCGGTGCGCCCACCTGCTTGGCATCGCCCAGCGCCGCCTTGGCGCGCACCTTCACCTCGCCGACCTTCAGCCGGTCCGGCACGGCAATCGTCCGCGGCTGGCCATTGAGGTCGAAGAAGACACGGACCTGCCCCTTCTCATTGGTCTCCGCGCGTCCCAGATAGTTGATCACCATCGTCTTGCCGCGCTCGATCTCGACGAAGATCTCCTCGCCCTGGGTCAGCCCGTAGAAATACACCGGCGTCGGCAGCACGGCCGTCGGGCCATATTTGTCCTGCGTCTTCATGAAGTCCGAAAACACCTTCGGATACATGAGATAGGACGCCAGCCGGAAATCGTCGACCGTCTCGCCGGTTTCCTTCTCGATCTTGGCGCGCTCGGCCTCGAGATCGACATCCTTGAGATAAGAGCCCGGCCGCTCGGTCAGCGGCGTCCTTCCTTTCAGCACTTTCGCCTGCAGCGCCTTCGGGAAGCCACCCGGTGGCTGCCCCAGATCACCGGCAAAGAACCCAACCACGGAATCGGGGAACGCCACGTCCTTGCCCGGACTCTCGACATCCGCGCGCGTCAGCCCTGAGCTCACCATCGCCAGCGCCATGTCGCCGACGACCTTCGAACTCGGCGTCACCTTCACGATATCGCCGAACATCTGGTTCACATCGGCATAGGTCTTCGCCACCTCGTGCCAGCGCGACTCCAACCCGAGCGAACGCGCCTGCTCCTTGAGATTGGTGAACTGCCCGCCCGGCATTTCGTGGAGATACACTTCCGACGCGCCACCCTTGAGATCGCTCTCGAACGCCCGGTACTG
The DNA here is from genome assembly GCA_039918675.1 of Devosia sp. Lineage (GTDB taxonomy): Bacteria > Pseudomonadota > Alphaproteobacteria > Rhizobiales > Devosiaceae > Devosia_A. The sequence goes on along the minus strand of JBDSHC010000096.1, from coordinate 5,867 downwards.
CGTGCGTACTGCCTCCCAGTAGAACGAGATTTCCCGTATCACCTTGGGATCGAACCCCGGATCGCGATCCGTATCGCGCAGTGCCGCGGCGATCGAGCCGAAGGTCGGCTGCGACGTCGTACCCGAGAACGCATCCATCGCCGCATCCACCGCATGCACACCGGCTTCCACGGCAGCAAGGATCGTCGCCGATGCCGCGCCTGACGTGTCATGCGTATGAAGATGGATCGGCAGACCGACTTCCTGCTTCAGCGTCGAGATCAGCTTCTTCGCCGCCGCCGGCTTCAGCAGGCCGGCCATATCCTTGAGGCCCAGCACATGCGCGCCAGCCGCCTCCAGCTCCTTGGCCAGCGCGACATAATATTTGAGGTCGTACTTCGCCCGGTTCGGGTCGAGCACATCGCCCGTGTAGCAGATCGCGCCCTCGGCCACCTTGTCGGCCTCGACCACCGCGTCGATCGAGACGCGCATATTCTCAACCCAGTTGAGGCAGTCGAAAATGCGAAACACGTCGACCCCGCCCTTCGCCGCCTGACGCACGAAGAACTTCACCACATTGTCCGGGTAGTTCGTGTAGCCGACGCCATTGCTCCCGCGCAGCAGCATCTGCGTCAGGATATTGGGCGCGCCTTCGCGCACCGCGGCAAGCCGCTCCCACGGATCCTCATTGAGGAACCGCATGGCGACGTCGAACGTCGCGCCGCCCCAGCATTCGAGCGAGAACAAATTTGGCAGCCCGCGTGAATAGGCTTCGGCGATCCGCGTGATGTCGTCCGACCGCATACGCGTCGCGAGCAGGCTCTGATGCGCATCGCGCATCGTGGTGTCGGTGAACAGCACGCCCTTCTGCGCCTTCATCCAGGACGCAAGACCCTTCGGTCCCTGCCGGTCGAGCACCTGGCGCGAGCCTTCGATCAGCATCAGCGGCTCATAGAGCGGCACCATCGGCGTGATCGCCCCGGCCGGCGGCCGCGGCCTGTCGCGCACTTCCGGATGCCCGTTGATCGTCACATCCGCAATGTAAGTGAGCAGCTTCGTCGCCCGGTCCTTGCGACGGCGGAACTCGAACAGCTCCGGCGTCGTATCGATGAACCGTGTGGTATAGCGGTTCCCGACAAAGTCCGGATGCGTGATGATGTTCTCGAGGAAGGCGAGGTTCGTGCTCACGCCGCGAATCCGGAACTCGCGCAGCGCACGATGCATACGCGCGATCGCCTCTTCCGGCCCCGGCGCCCAGCAGGTGACCTTCTCGAGCAGCGGATCGTAGAACCGCGTGATGATCGCCCCGGCATAGGCCGTACCGCCATCGAGCCTCACACCGAAGCCCGTCGCCTCGCGATAGGCCGTTATCCGCCCATAGTCTGGAATGAAGTTCTCTTCCGGATCCTCCGTGGTGATACGGCACTGGATGGCGTTGCCGTTGAGCCGGATATCCTCTTGCAGCGGCACGCCCGATTCCGGCGTGCCGATCACTGCGCCCTCGAGCAGGCGGATCTGCGCCTTGACAATGTCGATGCCGGTGACGACTTCGGTCACCGTGTGCTCAACCTGAATGCGCGGATTCACTTCGATGAAGTAGAATTTGTCGGTGTCGGCATCCATCAGGAACTCGACCGTACCGGCGCCGCGATAGTTCGCGGCATTGCCAAGGCGAACGGCGGCGTCGGTCAACTCGTTGCGCGTCGCCGCCGACAGATAGGGCGCCGGCGCCCGCTCCACCACCTTCTGGTTGCGCCGCTGCACGCTGCAATCGCGCTCGAACAGATGGACCAGATTGCCGTGGTCGTCGCCAACGAGCTGCACCTCGACATGCCGCGCCCGCTCCACCAGCTTTTCGAGATACATCTCGTCCTTGCCGAACGCGGCTTTCGCCTCGCGCTTGCCTTCGCTCACTTCCGCAATCAGCGTCGATTCATCGAGGATGCGGCGCATGCCGCGCCCGCCGCCACCCCAACTGGCCTTGAGCATCAACGGGTAACCGATCTCCGCCGCCATCTTGCGGATCAGCGCCGGATCGTCGGGCAGCGGCTCCGTCGCCGGTACCACCGGCACGTTGGAGGCGACTGCCATGTTGCGGGCCGCGACCTTGTTGCCGAGGTCGCGCATGGTCTGCGCCCGCGGCCCGATGAAGATGATGCCCGCCTCTTCGCAGGCATCGACGAACTCCGGCGATTCCGACAGCAGCCCATAGCCCGGATGGATCGCATCGGCGCCCGACACCCGCGCCACGCGGATATACTCGTCGATCTGCAGATATGCCTCGACCGGGCCCTTGCCCTTACCGATGAGATACGCCTCATCCGCCTTGAACCTATGCAGCGCCAGCTTGTCCTCTTCGGCATAGGCGGCGACGGTCTTGATGTTCAATTCGTTCGCCGCGCGGAACACGCGGATGGCGATTTCGCTGCGGTTCGCGACGAGGATCTTTTTGATCGGCATGGCTGTGCTGGTCCGGGCGAGAGGGGATAGGCAATAAGAAAAAGGAGCCAACCGGCTCCTATTTCTGGCTCAGATGACCCAGTAGATGGGACATGTCGTAACCGGCATGCGCCGCCGCCGATACGATCTCCTGCGCGGGCATCTTCCCCGCCTGGGCCAGAGCCCACAGCGTTGTCGAGCGCGTGCCGGATCGGCAGAAAGCGAAGACGGGGCCATTGCTCCCCTCGAGCACGGCCTTGGTCTCCTCGATCATTTCGGGGCTCACCCCGTCACGACCAAGGGGAATGTAGTGATAGGTCAATCCCGCCGCTTCCGCCGCCGCCTGCATCACCATCGAAGACGGCTGGTCAGGTGACTCGCCGTCCGGACGGTTGTTGATGACGGAGACAAATCCTGCAGCTTTGATCTGGGTGAAATCATCCGGGCTGATCTGCGGCGAAACGCTCATCTGATCGTTGATCCGCTTCAATTCCAACACGAACACTCCGTTGCGCCCAAAATCGCAGAAAGGCTTCCCGCCGCTAGTTATAGACGGGCGCCCAAGCCGGACGCAACTGCGCCGAAGGGCTCACTCGCTCGCGACCCGCAGTCTGGCGTGCAGCGCATCGAGATCGGTCGCGAACGGCGGCAGCTTTGGCCAGGTCGACAATCCATCGCCGGCCCGCCGCGGCAGGAAATGCGAATGGAGGTGCTGAACCGACTGTTCCGCGTCCACCCCATTGGCGCTCAGCAGGTTGAACCCCGTCGCCCCCAGCGCCCCGGCATAGTGCCGATAGAGCAGCTGCGCCGCCGCAAATACCTGCGCACCAGTCTCGGGCGGACAGGTCCGCGCATCGTCGAAATGCGCCTTGGTCGCGATCAGTGTGTGCCCCAGCACCTCCGGCGCCAGCGGAAAGAAGCACACCACCGCATCGGTCTCGTACACAATCCGCGCCGGCGCCTCGCCCCGCGCGATCGCGCAAAAGACGCAGCTCATGGCGCCGGTTTCCCCACCCACTCCTGCCAGATCTCGCCGCGCGCCGCGACGAACGCATCGGCCACGCCCTCGACCGTCGCCCCCGGCTCATTGAGGTTCTGCAGCAGCGCATTCATTTCGCTGAACGGTAGATGCGCCCGCTGGAAATAGGCCGCCACCTCCGGCGCCTCGAGATAGACCCACTGCGCCAGCGCCACGATCACCGGATCGGCCGCAAAGCCCGAGGGCTTGGGGTCGGCGCACGCCACCCGCCCGAGGCAGAGGAAATTGTCCTTGTTGTAAGCGCCAAGGTCCACCGGCTTGAACTCGAACTGCGCCAGCACCGCATTGGGCTGCCAATAATAGAACAGCAGCGGCTCCTTGCGGCTCATCGCATTGGCGACCAGCGCATCGAGTTCGAACCTGTTGGCCGGCTCCACCACATCGAACAGATCGGCCAGCCCATTGGCCCGAAGCAGATTGCGGTTGACCACTGCGCAGCCCCAATCGGCCGGGCACGAAATGAACTTCGCTCGCCCATCGACGGCAAAATCCCGCGCCCGCGCCTTGATCCCCTCTATCGTCAGCACCTCGGGATGCGCCCCGGCCTCGAACGCCGGCACGAACCAGCCCTCGAACACCGGATCGGCATAGGTCGAGCCGGCCTGCCGCACCTCCTGCCCCTTGAGCGCCGCGTTCCACACATCGGCGACCCGCGTGATCCAGAGCTCCGGCGCCACCGCCGGCTGGCCAGTATTGCCCATCGACGACGCCGTCGCCGCGAGGTCGCCGGGTACCACATTGACCTTGCAGCCGAAATTCTGCGCGATCAGCCTTGCATGGATCTCCGCCAGCAATTGCGCCGACGGCCACTGCATCTTGGCGATGCTGATGGTCTCGCCGCCGCAAGGCGCCGGGGCCACGGGCTCCGCCGGTTTCGACGGCTCGGACGATGCCTCGCTCGCCCCCGGCGGTTCGAGCGAAACGATCGAATCCTGCCCCCACGCCATTTGGCTGCAGAGCACGAAACAGAGGATCGACGCTGTTCTGAGAATGTTCATCTGTCTCGACCCTAAGGGATTCGCCCAAGCTCAAGCAACGGCTAGCCGCCTAGGCTCAGGCAACGCCCAGCGCTTTTGACCATCCGATCAAATCGGGGTGACTCGCGATTACGATTTGTGCAATATCGCCCGCAGCGGAGCACCCTTAGGCGCTCCCATTAAGCTGTTGCCCCGTCTGAACAAGGTCGAAAACGGCCGCCGGAAAGGGGCAACCTCACAGAGGGACATCATGAACAAATCCACGAAGATTCTAGGCCTCTCGGCCGCGGCTGTGCTTCTGCTCGCCGCGCCGTCGATGGCCCAGGACGTCAAGCTCGGCTTCCTCGCCGATCTCACCGGCCCGATCGCCGGCTTCGCGCCCGGCATGGTCGACACCGGCAACATCGTCATCAAGCTCGTCAACGACAATGGCGGTGTGCTCGGTGGCAAGATGCTGGCTTCGGTCGTTGCCGATACAGGTTGCGACGGCACCGCTGGCGGCCCCGCGGGCGACCGCATGGTCAACACCGAGAAGGTCACCGCGATCTTCGGCGCCTATTGCTCGGGCCCGGTGATTTCGTCTGCCAACACCGCCGGCATTCCCGGCAACGTCGTCCAGATCACACCGTCGGGCACTGCCCCGGCGATCTCCGATCTCGCCGACAATGATCTCGTCTATCGAAACGTCGTTCCGGACTCGGTCCAGGGCGTGAAGATGGCCGAACTGCTGCTCGGTAAGGGCATCAAGACCGTCGGGGTCACCTATGTGAACGGCGATTACGGCAAGGGCCTCTCCGACGCCTTCACCGCTGCCTACACCGCTGGTGGCGGCACGGTCGCGGCGAACGTCGCGCATGAAGACGGCAAGTCCGACTACCGGCCGGAAATCGGCCAGGTCGAAGCGGCCGGCGCCGATACCCTCGTCATCCTCGGCTACGAGAATGCCGGCGGCGGTACGATCCTCAACCAGGCCATCGAAACCGGCAGCTTCAAGCAGTTCGTCGGTGGTGACGGCATGGCCGGCGAGGCGCTCCTTGCCAACCGCGACGCCAAGGCCCTCGAAGGCATGATCCTGACCCGCGCTGCCCCTGCCGGCGGCCCGGCCTATGACGCACTCGGCGCCATCCTCAAGGGCACCAATGTCGCGCCCGATGGCGTCTACGTGACCAACTCGTTCGACTCGGTGTTCCTGCTCGCGCTGGCCATCGAAAAGAACGGCTCCGCCGATCGCGCCGGCCTCGCCAAGGCCCTCCGCGAAGTCGCCAACGCCCCCGGCGAAGTCATCCTCCCGGGTGAGTGGAAGAAGGCCGTCGACCTGATCAAGGCCGGCACCGACATCAACTACCAGGGCGCTTCGGGCGAAATCGAATTCGATGCCAAGGGCGATGTCGCCGGCGCCATCGAAAGCTTCGCCGTCGAAGGCGGCAAGGTCG
>JBDSHC010000095.1:0-14900 GCA_039918675.1 Devosia sp. | reverse complement strand
GCCGACTTCCGAGACGGGATAGATGAAGCCGCCGGTCTGCTTGATGATGCCGTAGACGGTCGAGAGCCCGAGCCCGGTGCCCTTGCCGAGTTCCTTGGTCGAAAAGAACGGCTCGAAGATCTTTTCGATGATTTCGGGCGGCATGCCGGTGCCCGTATCCTCGACCTCGATCAGCACGTAATCGGCCGCCGGCATGCCGCGATAGGTCATCCCGGCCGCCTCGCCTTCGCTGACGTTGCGGGTCCTGAGCGTAATGGTGCCGCCATTGGGCATGGCGTCGCGTGCGTTGACGACGAGGTTGACGACCACTTGCTCGAGCTGGACGAGATCGGCCTTCACCGGCCAGATCGAACTGCCATGGTCCACGTCGAGCGTGATCTGCTCGCCGATGAGCCGCTTCAGCAGCACGGTGAGATCGTCGACATGCGTCGGCACTTCGAGGATCTGCGGACGCAGCGTCTGGCGGCGCGAGAAGGCGAGGAGCTGGCGTGTGAGACCCGCAGCGCGGTTGGCGCTCTGCTTGATCGACATCAGATCCTGGAAGCTCGGATCGCCCGGTTTGTGCTTCAGCAGCAGCAGGTCGGAGAAGCCGATAATGGCGGTCAGCACATTATTGAAGTCGTGCGCCACGCCGCCAGCCAGCTGACCCACGGCCTGCATCTTCTGGCCCTGCGCGAACTGCGCTTCGAGCTTGCGCTGCTCGGTCATATCGAGGGCATAGACATTGACGCGCTCGGGTGAGCCCTCGACTTCCTCGGAGACCGAGAAGTAGAGGCGCACGGCGTGATCACCTTCGCGCGTCAGCAGCGCATCGACCGGCTCGATCTCGGATTTATTCGAGGCGGCGGCGGATACGGCTTCGGCGAAGCGGGCGCGGCTGACTTCGGAGAGGAGCTCGGCCATGGCGACGCGGTCGAGCGGCTTCTCGCTGCCGGACCAGCCGAAGACGCGGCTGAACGGCGCGTTGGTGCGCACGATGCGGCCGTCGCGATCGAGGGTGGCGATGGCGAACGGGGTGTCGTTAAAGAAGCGCGAGAAGCGAACTTCGGAGGCGCGGAGAGCTTCCTCGCCTTGCACACCGCTGCGGCGGTCGAGGACGAGGGTGCGGGTTTCGCCGAGCTCGCCATCGGCGAGCCGCGCGGCGCGGTGAAGGAGGCGCACCGGGATCGCGGTACCGTTGCGCTTGACCAGATCGATGTCGATGATTTCGGTGCGGATCTCGCCATCGGCGCGGCCGCGCGACAGGAGGCTGGCGCCATCGCCGCGCACGACGTCGGCGAGACGGATGGTGCCCGCGTCGAACTCGGCGAGGTCATAGCCGAGCCAGTCGGCAAGGGTCGAGTTGAGATATTGCACCCTGCCCTGCTGGTCGGCCGAGAAGAAGCCCGCGGGCGCGTGGTCGAGATAGTCGATGGCGCGCTGCAGTTCGAGGAAGGCATTGTCCTGCCGCTCGCGGTCGCGCGTGATGTCCTCGACGCTCCATAGAACGAGCGGCCGGTCGCTGCCTTCTACTTCGGGGAGCGAGCGGACGGCGACCCGGTACCAGACGGGCTTGCTGCTGCCGCCAAGCCCGCCGCCAAGCCCGCCGAGAATGCGGATGTCTTCGCTGGCGGGACGGCCGTCACGCCCCGCACGAGAGAGCCGATAGACGGCTTCGCTTGCCTCGGGCTGGCCGGCAAAAAGACGTGGCACGCCGACGGGGACGCCGTCCGACAGGCCGCCGATCAGCTCCCCATACTGCGCGTTGACGTAGCTGATCTTGCCGTCGCGATCGGCAACGACAGCGCCGAAGGGCAAGGAGTCGACGACGGCGCGCGACAGGGTACGGGTTTCGTCGCTGTTCGACGAGAAACGGAAGATGCCGGCGGCAAGTGCGAAGAGGCAGAACACCCCGACGACGGCCAGAAGGCCGACAAAGACGAGGATGGCGTCGGACGGGATGTGCTCGCCGAACATCGAAACGCCGACGGCGACGAGGATGAATGCAGCGGCCAGCGCGACGACGCGCCAGAGGCCGGACATGCCGCGGGAACGCGAGACCAGCGGGCTGGGATAGTTATCCTCGTCAGCCGGCATGCTGGACATCCTCACGACCCTCGAATCACCCTGCTTTAGGTCTAGCAAATGGGGGAGTCACCCGGTAGCGCGGAACGGCAACGACTGGGCGCGTTCAGGCGGAATTCGAGCGGATCACGGAGGGCCGGCTTCCCTCCCCCCTTGAGGGGCGGGATTGAGGGTGGGGGTTGGCCACACGCTCTATGCCTGCGGCCTTAACCCCCGCCTCAGTTTCGCTAGGCCTGCGGCCAAGCTTCACTATCCTCCCCTCAAGGGGGAGGAGGGCCCGACTGGGAGATCGTGGAAAGGCTCGTCCCTACCCCTGCCAGCTTGGCTTGCGCTTCATGCGCATGACGAAGCCGATGATTTCGGCGACGGCTTTGAAGTGCTCGGTGGGGATGACGTCGTCGATATCGACCGAGGCGAAGAGTGCGCGCGCCAGCGGCGGGTTCTCGATGATGGGGATGTCGTGTTCCTTCGCCATTTCGCGGATGCGGAAGGCGACGTCGTCGGCGCCCTTGGCGAGGCAGAGCGGCGCGGCCATGGTGCGATCGTATTTGAGCGCCACGGCGAAGTGGGTCGGGTTGGTGATGACCACCGTGGCGTTGGGCACATTGGCCATCATGCGGCGACGGCTGCGCTCGTTGCGGATGGCGCGGATGCGGCCCTTGACCTCGGGACTGCCCTCCATCTGCTTGTACTCGTCACGCACTTCCTGAACCGTCATCTTGAGACGGCTCCACCAGCGGCTGCGCTGATAGACGTAATCGACCAGCGCGATAAGCGTCACGACCGCGACGACGGCGCCGAACACTTTGAGCCCGAGCGCCTGGAAGTTGGGGAGCAGCAGCGCGAGGTCGAGCGTCACCATGCTCTCGAGGCGGTCGCGCTCGGGCCAGAGCACCGCAGAGACGACGCCGGTGACAAGCGCGATCTTGAACAGCCCTTTGACGAAATTCACCAGCGCGTCGCGCGAGAACAGACGCTTGGCGCCCTCGAGCGGATTGATTTTGGAGAATTTCGGCATGATTGGATCGGCCGAGAGCAGCGGGCGATGCTGGACGAGATTGCCGGCAACGCCGAAGAAGGCGAGCACCGCCAGAGGGACCACTGCGACACCGATGATGGTGTAGGCGAGATTGCTCATGAAGGCGGTGAAGGACGAACCGCCGATCTCGAACTCGCCGGCATTGGCGAGGAGGATTTTGAGGCTGTTGGTCAGGCCGCCAGAGACCGGCACCGCCATCATAGAGAACAGCAGGCCCGAGCCGGCGATCATGAACCAGTTGTTGACCTCCTGGCTTTTGACCACGTCGCCGCGCTTATGCGCGTCGTCGAGTTTCTTTTGCGAAGGGTCTTCGGTTTTTGAGGATTCTTCTGGGGCGTCGTCGCTCATCTACGCGCCCCTGAAGACGGCGAGCTCGTTCTCGAAATGCGTCAGATACCAGCCCATGATCATGGTGAGCAGCATGGCGAGAAGCGCGAGGCCGACCCAGATGGTGGCGGGCATGGCGACGAAGAACACCTGCAATTGCGGCATCATGCGGCCGAGAATGCCGAGGCCGAGATAGAACACGAGGCCGAGCACGATGAAGGGCGCGGACATCTGGATGCCGATGACGAAGGCCGAGGCGATCGACTGGATCGCGAGTTCGGCAGCATCACCGAACATCAGCGGGTCCTTGGGCGAAAAGATCATGTAGCTGTCGCGGATCGCCATCAGCGCGACATGGTGGAGGTCGGTCGCAAAGATCAGGACCACGCCGAGCATCGAGAGGAAGCTGCCGACGAGAACGCTCTGGCCGCCATTATTCGTCGGATCGGCGCCCAGCGCGCCCGACAGACCCGACTGGAAGGCGATGACCGAGCCGGCGACCGCAGCGGCCATAGTCATGAGGCGGGTGATGGCCCCGAGGATCAGGCCGATGGCCAACTCGTGCAGCAGATAGACGAGGATTTGCATGATGTCGCCGGTGAGCGGCGGAAGCGATGGCGAGACCAGCGGATAGAGGACGAGGCTGAACATCAGCGCGAAGCCGAGCCGCATGCGCGCCGGGATCGCCTGCTCGCCCAGCGCCGGAATCAGCATCAGGATGCTGCCGACCCGAGCGAAGATCAGAATGTAGAGATAGGCCGTCTCGGGCAGCCAGTTGAGCGAGATCATCCGCCGGTCACGATCATATCGGCGACGCGCGTCATGTAGTTCGAGAGCGTGGCGCCCATGAAGGGCAGCGCCAGCAGCATCACGATGAAGATCGCGAGGATCTTGGGGACGAAGACCAGCGTTTGTTCCTGGATCTGCGTCAGCGCCTGGAACAGCGCGATGACGATACCAACGATCAGGCCCACAGCCATCATCGGCGAGGCGATGAGGATCATGACCCAGATGCCCTCACGGGAGATGTCGAGAACTTCGGCCCCGGTCATGAATTCCCTTTTAGCTCTGTCCGCAACCGCGTTGCTTCTTCCTGCTCTGTCCGACCGATCCCAAACGGGCTCATTCGGCCAACCGCGCTGCTTCGGCCACCGCGTTGCCCTAGATCGGCATCCGCATGATTTCCTCATAGGCGGAAATTACCTTGTCGCGCACGGCGACCATCGACTCCATCGCCAGTTCGGTCTGGCTGATGGCGGTCACCACATCGACGACATTGGCTTTGCCGTTGACGAGATCAAGCGACAACTTATCCGAGGTCTTGCCGGCATCCATGACGCCCTGCAGCCCCTGAGCGACAAGCTTACCGAAATCAGGCGTTTGACCCTTGTCACCTGATGCACCGACTGAAGACTTCACCTGCTCGGTGATGAGCCGGGCCGCGGTGTTGTAGGCGGATGTGGCGGCGTTGAGCGGCACGACCATGATGTGATTCTAGCCTTATGGTTGCGGCGGCGAGGCCGATCAGCCTTTGAGGATGTCGAGGGTGCGGCCCAGCATCGAGCGGGTCACGGTGACGACGTTGAGGTTGGCTTCGTACGTCCGTTGCGCCTCGCGCATGTCCATCGATTCAACCAGCGTGTTGACGTTGGGGTAGCGGACATAGCCGCGCGCATCGGCGGCGGGATGGCCCGGCTCGTAGCGCGACTCGAAGTCGGATTGGTCGAGGGCGATTTTGCCGATCTTGACGATCTCGCCCCCCGCGGTTTCGTCCATGATCGCTTCGAAGGTCGGGATGCGGCGGCGATAGGGGTCCTCGGTCGGCGTCTTGCCTGCCGAGTCCGCATTGGCGATATTTTCCGCAATGATCCGCATGCGGGCGTTCTGCGCGTGGAGGCCGGTCGCCGCGATGCGGAGGGAGGCGAGAAAGTCGGTCATTCAGATGCTCCTCAGCGGCCGATGGCGGTCTTCAGCAGGCGGATCGATCGCGTGTAGAGCGCGGTGACCGCCTGGTAGTCCATGTCGTTGCCGGCAACCTTCATCATCTCGTCTTCAAGCGTCACGCCATTGCCGCTCGGCGTGATTTCGAAGGGCGACGATCCGGCCCCCAGGCCGCCGAGACCATTGCTCGAGGCGGAGATGTGCATGGGACTGGTCGTGCTGGTGGTGACCATAGCGATCGACTTGATGTCGTCGGCGAAGGAGTACGCCTTGAGGTCACGCTCCTTGTATCCGGGGGTGTCGGCATTGGCGACGTTTTCGGCAAGAACGCCTTGCCGGGACTGGTGCCAGCGCATTTTGTCGCCGAGCGCCTGGAATAGAGATAAGCCGCCAATTGCCATCTTCAGACTCTGTTCACCAAGATAGGCAAATTCTGCCGGTTGATGGTTAAGAGGATGTTAACTGCGGCCGTAATCCTCGGGATTGCCTCGCATTTTGCATAATCTCGACGTAACACTGGGCAATTACTGCATAGGTTTGACCGTATGGGGGACGGCAAACATGGAGAGCGGCATGCAATTCATGACGACCTTGTTCGGCGAATCCGGCAGTACGATCCTCAACGCCATGTTCTCGCTCGGCATCGTTCTGGTGCTGATCGTGCTCGGCCTGTGGGGCCTGAAGCAACTCACCCGCGCCAGCGACCGCATGGGCCGCAAGCTGCAGCGGCTGAGCGTCGTCGATAGCGCGACGGTCGACGGCAAGCGCAAGGTGCTGATCATCCGGCGCGACAATGTCGAGCATGTGATCATGACCGGCGGACCGCAGGATCTGCTGATCGAATCCGGGATTGCAGTGTCTGATGAACCGCCGCAGCAGCAGGCGCGCCGCCCGGCGCAGGCGTCCCCAGCGCCGCGCCCGGCAAAGCCTGCCGATATCGACACGCCGCCGCACGAACAGCCCGCGCCGGTGTCGCGCGAACAGGTCGACCGGCTGTTTGACCTCGCGCGCCCTGCTCCGCTAAAGCCGCGCACCTCGCTGCGCCATACCGGCCTGCTGCGTCCGGTGAGCCGGCAGGAGACGGACATTATCCCCATGGGCCCGGCGCTCCGGGTCGATAATTCCAATGGGGCCGCGTCCGACTCAGCTAAGAGCGGAACCGTAGACCCAATGGGTGGTACTGGGGTTGGCGGCATAAATCGGTTCTTCAGGAACGTCGTCCGCGACAGGAGCTAGATGGCAGCGCCTGAGGCGCCCGCTTCTTCTTGTCGTCATTGCCGTCATCGCCTTGCTGGTGCCGAGCCTCGTGCTCGCACAGGACATCTCAGTCAATTTTGGTGACGACACGACGCTGACGCAGCGTGCGGTGCAGCTGATCGGCGTGATCACGATCCTGGCGCTGGCGCCGTCGATCCTGATCATGGTGACGAGCTTCACGCGCATCGTGGTTGTGTTGTCGCTGCTGCGCACCGCTTTGGGCCTCCAGACGGCGCCACCGAACTCGGTGATGGTGTCGCTGGCGCTGTTCCTCACCTTCTTCATCATGCAACCCACGCTGCAGGCGGCCTACGATCAGGGCGTCGCACCGCTATTGGCGGGGCAGATCCAGGTGCAGGAGGCGTTCGACCGCGGCTCGGTGCCGCTGCACGATTTCATGGCCGCCAATGTGCGCGAAGCGGACGTGCAGCTGTTCTACGATCTCAGCAACCAGCCGCCGCCTGCGGACGCGACGACAATTCCGCTGCAGATTCTCGTGCCGGCCTTCATGATCTCGGAGCTGCGGCGCGCCTTCGAGATCGGCTTCATGCTGTTCCTGCCCTTCGTCATCATCGACATGGTGGTGGCGTCGGTGCTGATGTCGATGGGCATGATGATGCTGCCGCCAGTGGTGATCTCGCTGCCGTTCAAGCTGATCTTCTTCGTCCTCGTCGATGGCTGGCATCTGGTGGCCGGCTCGCTGGTCCGAAGTTTCGTTGGCAGCTAGACCTTCGACTTCTCTTCCGAAGCGGTAGGCGTCAGCGCATCTTTCGAGGGGTAGATCTGGCGATAGGCACTAAGAAACGCCGTGACGGAGTCCGTCTCGGCCACCATCTTCGCCGCCTGCTTGAACTCGACGCCGACGGGCGACACGGTGTTGCCGGTCAGATAGTTGAACACCGGCCATTCCGACGATTGCGCCATGCGCTCGGAGAATTTGCTGCGAAGCCGGCTGAGGCCGAAATTGTCGTTGGCAAGTGCGAGACCCACCGCGGCCTTGACCAGATTCATCCGGCCCGCGGAGGTGAGCGGCTCGTCCGGAGTTTCGGAGTAGGCATTTTCGATGAGGCCCGACGCAGCGACGTAGTTCTTGATCTTCCAGAAGCCGTCGACGCGCAGCAGATCGGCATCGCGGCCTTCGACGCGCGACAGGAGGTCGAGCGCAAGGTCTTCGCGATCGGAGTCGATCAGCGCACGGGCCTCTAGAATGCGGCGCTGCCGTTCGAGGCTCGGTGGCAGATTGGCGAGCCGTGTCCTATTGAGCGCCCGCAGTGCGCCCTCGGGATTGCGATCGGCAATGCGCACCAGCGCCAGATCGGACGCGACCTGTGCCTGCGCGACGCCGGTGAGGCGGCTGTCGATCTGGTATTCGAGCAGATCGGCCGCCTGGCTCAGGAGGTCGACCTTGACCAGACGGCGCGCCAGATTGCGGATCATCTCGTCGCCGCGCGTCCCGGCCGGCGTCAGCTGGCGGAAGTCGTAATAGAGGCTCAGCGCGTCGAGATCGGGCAGCGCATCGGCCGCACCATTGAGGAAGAGGTCGTCGAACGTCCCCTCGGCCTCGTGCATCAGCGCTTCGATCGGCTTGCTGTCGGGATTGCTCTTGGCGGCGTCGCGCGTCACCTCAAAGCCGAAGCGATAGTCCTTGTTTTCGAAATAGAGCTCGGCGAGGAGCTTCTGCATATCGATCTCAAGCGGATTACCGCGCCACAGCATGGCTTCTGCGGAAAGCGTGGCAGTCGCCTTGGTGAGGTCGATCCGCCCCGTGGCCTTGAGCACGAGCAGCGTGCGGTAGACGGCCTCGGCGCGCGTCGGGCGGAAATCTGCGCCGATGACGAGGCCATAGCTTTCGAGCGCCTGGTCCGGGTGGCCCTGCGCTTCGGCGATGCGGCCCTGCAGCAATTGGTAGAGCGAGACGGATTCGGGATCGAGCTGCGCGAAGGAAATCTTGTCGAGATAGCGCTGCGCCATCGGCAGATCGGACGCTTCGATCGCCGAGCGGATGCCGGCGAAGTAGAATTTCTGCTGCACCCAGACCGGATAGGCCTCGACGATGGATTCGGATGCGAGGGCATCGGTGCGGGCGCCGACATAGTCGTAAACATCGGCACGCGCGATGGCGCGCCACATGACGGCGTCGACTTCGTCGGTGAAGGCCGGCCCGTTGAGAATGGTCAACGCATCGGCAGGCCGGGCCGCGAGGATGTTGGCCATCGCGTCGGTCAGCTTCACCTTCTGGCGGAGCTCGTCGCTCTTGAGATCGGCCTCGAGGATGTGGAGGACACCGATGGCCTCCTGCGCGAACTGGTTGCCGACATAGTATTGCGCGAGGTTGAGACGGGCGACTTCGCGCGCCTGCCCTTCCTTGGCGGCGGCCTCGTCGCTGAGCTCTTCGCGGCGGCTGACGAACACGGCGGGATCGGGTTCGCTCAGCGCTCCCAGATCGACGAAGCTGTCGCGGAACTCGGAGGCGTTGCCGCTATCCATCGAGCGCGGCGCGTCCTGATCGGACAATGTGAGACCACCGGGTGCCGTGATCATCGCGACGTTCTTATCGATCGTGATGTCGAGGCCGTTATTGTCGGGCCGGATAATGAGACCATGCACCGAGCGCAGCGCGTCGAAATCGACATAGCTCAGATCGCGCACCGTGCCGCGCGCCGGCGGGAAGGCGGTGACGATGTCGAGCAGATCGCCCACTACCGGATCGCGGAAGCTGTGGACGCGATAGGGCTTGCCCACTTCGGCGGTCATCGCGAACTGCCCGTCCTGATCGCGCTTGCGATGGAGTTGCAGCGGCTCGGTGGCGTTGAGCAGCACGTCGCCAACCGATAGCACCCAGGACCGTCCCTCGGAGGCGAGGGTCGCGAGCTTCTGCGTCGAGAGATCGACCCGAACGATCTGGGTGTCACCTGCGGGCACGATGGTGAAACTCGAGGCGATGGCCGACAGCGCATCGGGCGATGCGGGATCGTTGATCGCGGTGCGCGTATCGAAGAGCATCCACAGCGTGTCGCCGCGGCGGAACACGGCGGAGGCTGTGTCGCGCTGGAACGGAAATTTGACGCGCACCGTACCCGAGGCGGTCTCGACGACCGGGGTGATCGCCTCGCCGGGCTTGTAGTCGGGCTCGACGGGCAGATTGGACGCCGCTTCGGCCGACGCAGCGAGATCGTTCTTCGCCTTCGCGGCTTCGAGTTTCGCCGCCGCAGCCACCGCCTCGGCCTGCGCGGCGAGTTGCTCGGCGTTGGTGCGGATCTCGGCCGACTGCTCAGGCGTCAAATCGATGTCGAAAGTGAAGGTCTTGCCGTACTCGCCGTAAAAGCGCGGCACGACGCCATCCATCAGCGTCATGTCGATGGACGAACCTGCCGCCGTCACATTGTTGGCGACGCCCTGGATCTCGTGCGGCAGATCGGCCTTGAGCGTGTAGAGGTCGACGGGTACGGGCCAGTCGAACTTGATCGAGGCCTTGGCGCCATCCTGCGTGAACACGGCCTTCGTATCGACGTTCCAATCGATCTCGACGCGCACGAAGGTTGGGTTTCGCCCGATGCGCATGGTGGCGATGGGGTTGAGCGCCTTGGCCTGCTCGGCCTTCTGCTTCTGTTCGGCGACGATGGCGGCGGTCTTGGCGCGCTCTGACAGCTCGGCGACCACCTGCTCCGGCAGACTGGGCGGCAAGCCCTGCCAGCCGCTCGGCATCATGTCGACGAACAGCTTCTCGCCGGCTTCCATGCTGTGGATCTTAATGGGCTTGCGCATACCGAAGCGCACGCCCTTCCCGTCCGGATCGACACGACCGATGGTCAGATAATCGGGCAGCGTCGCTTCGAGATCGGGCAGCGGCAGCGTGACCGGCTCGGTGAAAATGATGGCGAGGACGTTGTTGTCGAAGTTGATCTTGTACTTTGGCAGGTCCACCCGGTCGCGGAATTCGAGGACCAGCCGGCCAAACCCGTCTTCAGCGGTGGCATGAAGCTGCACGCGATCGGCAGCAAGCGCTGCGCCCTGCCACAGGGCAAGCCACACCAACACAGCCAGAACTCGCCGCACCAGGCTTTCTGCCTGTCGCCACACCGAACTCATGCCGAACGCTACTCAAACGCTTACGCAAACAAGCGTTAAGCATAGGCAGCGCGACTTAACGTCGGCTTACGATTCCGGGGCTTTTTCGGGGATTATTGACCGACAATCTGCGGCAATGACGCCAGATTTTCGCCCGAGGCGGGGACCACATCGGTGTTGCCGGTCGTCGCAAACGCCGTCGTCAGCGCCTCGGCGGGCTTGGGGCTCATAGCCGCTAGGATCGGCGACATCTTCCGCGGATTCATCGACCGGGCCACTTTGAGCAGGATCGGCAGCGACAGCGTGTCGAAGATTTTCGCCGCCTCCTTGGGCTTCATCGTCTCATACATGCTGACGATGCCCTTGAAGCCTTCATCCTCGGCGGCCTGCTTCTCATCGACCAGCGCCGCGACCTTGGCCTCGAGCGCTGCAAGTTCCTGCGCGCGGTCGTTGAGCCGCTTCTCGGCCGCCTCGACGACGACGCTGCGCATGTCGAGCTCGGCCTGCAATCTGTCGAGCTCGGCGCGACGTTCGCTCAAGCGAGAGGCCAGGGCATCTTCGCTCTTGACCCCATCGGCGACGGCGAGCGGGACAATCTTGCCGCTCTTGTCGCGAACGGTTGGGACGGCATCGCCATACTCATTGATCAGCGCCTCGACGGCCGCGCAATCGACACCCGGCGCGGCGGCCGGGGCACTCTCGCCATGCGCACCCTCGGCGCTTGCCGCCGATGACGGCTCCATGCTGCTGCTGGCCGCGGGTGCCTCGTGAATGGGTTCGTCGCTCGCCTCATGGGCCGGGCAGTCGATCACCTGCTCGACGCTGGACATGCTTGAGCTCTCGGTCCCGCCTTCAGACGAGGAACCGTGCCCCTCCTCCGCCGATGAGCCATGCCCCTCGGAACCCTCGGGCTTGGTCGCGAGCGTCGGAGCATTGTCGTCGAGCGTGGGCGCTTCGTCGGTCAATGTCGTCTCGGACGTCATGGGTGTCGGCAAATCCATGACCGGCGCGTCTGGCGCCGAACCGTCCTCGGGTGCCGCAGCGGTATGTTCTTCCGCCTGAACCTGCTGCGTGCCGGCCAGCACATACCCGCCATTGGTGACGAGCCCGATGCCCTTGAACAGCAAGAGCGCGAGCGTGGCAAAAATGACGACAGGTATGAGGCGAATGGATTTCAAGCGGCTTTGCCTCCGATACCCGGACGCATGGCCAGTTGCTGCAAGGCGGAAGCGAGACGCCCCTGCGGTTCGACCAGCTGAGCCGGCGCCGGCTTGGCTGGTTCGGCCTTGGCCTCGCTCGACATCGACTGGGCCTTGGCGGCCGCCGTGATTCGGGCGATCTTTTCGATGAGCTGCGAGCCGGTCGAGACATTTTCGACGAGGCTGCTCTGCAGCGCGTGCGCCTCCTCAAGCCGCTCGCTGAGTTTGGTATCGGCCTCTAGAGCGGCGGTCTTCAATTCCATGATCGCGGCGTTGGCGAGACCGGTCGCCTGGACCAGATCGCCGACGATCTTGCCCAACGTCTCACGATCGGCGTGCAGCCGCTTGAGACGCGAATTGAGGACCATGCAATAGCCGATGGTCACCATAAGCAGGACCGAAACCGATCCCTCGACGACCATCCCCAGACTTAGTCCCAACATCAACGTGCCTCCACGGGCTTATCCAATGCCTCGAACGCCGCCATCGTTACCTTGGGCGGATTGAGCGGTCGCGAGACGCGCACCGAGACATGATTTCCAATATGACCCATCACCGCTTCGGTGAGATCGATATCGCCACAGCGCAGCTTGACCGGCTCAGACGGATCGCGATCGAACATGATCGTTTCACCAGCCTTAAGGCTGAGCGCGCGGCTGAGCGGCAGGTCGAATTCGTGCAGCAACGCTTCGACAGTGACGTCGGCCGCAAAGACTTCGGTCGCGAGGTGACCTTCCCAGATCGGGTCGCGGCCAAACTTCTCGCCCATATACATCTGCAGCAACTGCTCGCGGATGGGCTCGATGGTGGCATAGGGCAGAAGAATCTCGATCTTGCCGCCGCGATCGTCCATCTCGATGCGCAATTCGATCAGGATGGCGGCGTTGGCGGGACGCGAGATGGCCGCAAAGCGCGGGTTGGTCTCGAGGCGCTCGAGCTTGAAATTGACCTCGGTGACGGGCTCGAACGCCTTGTGCGTATCTTCGAGAATGACCTCGATCATGCGGCGCGCCAGGGCCAGCTCGATGGTCGTGTAGGGCCGGCCCTCGACGAGGATCTGCCCGCCGATGCGGCGGCCGCCGAGCAGTACGTCGATCATCGAATAGATGAGATTGCTGTCGACGGTGAGGAGCCCGAAATTGTCCCACTCCTCGGCCTTGATGACCGAGAGGATTGCCGGCAGGGGAATGGAGTTGAGATAGTCGCCGAAGCGCACCGACGAGATCGACTCCATCGAGACTTCGACATTGTCTGAAGTGAAATTGCGCAGCGAAGTCGTCGTCAATCGCACGAGGCGGTCGAAGACGATTTCGAGCATGGGCAAGCGCTCGTACGACACAAGCGCCGAATTGATGAGGGCCTGGACGCCGGTGAGCTCGACCGCGCTATTGGTATTGGCATCGAAGCCGAGCAGGCTGTCGATCTCGTCCTGATTGAGGACACGATCGGGTCCCGCCCCGCCACCCGCTTTGGTGGGATCGGTCTCGAGCATGGCCGCCCAGTCAGCGTCGCCATCGCTGGCGCCGGTCGGGCTCCAATTGTCGGCGAGTTTATCCTGTTCGCCGGCCATCACTGCACCAGGATTTCTTTGAACAGGATGCCGTCGACCTTGGCGGGGAAGATCGCCACGTTGACGCGCCGGCGCAGTTCTTCCTTGAGACGGTAGATGCCGGCTGAGCCTTCAAGGTCGCTCTTGCGCAACTCGCGAAGATAGACCTGGAACGCATCGACGACCTTGGCCATGCGCGGCTGGATTTCCTTCATCACGCCTTCATTGGCCACTTCGAGCGCGATGGTGAGCTTCATGAACTGATCGCCCTGCGCGCCATCGTCATTGAGGTTCACGGTCATCGAGGGCAAATTGAAGACGAAGCTCTCAGGCACTTCGGATGCTGCCGAGGTATCGGCTGGCGCCGAGCGCCCTGCGAAGACAAAGAAGTAGAGTCCCGCTCCAGCCAGTAGCAGAACGAACAGACCGGCGCCCCCGATGATGAGGAGGCGCTTGGGTATGCCCTTCTTCGCCGGCTTGGCTTCGCCATCTTCGGCTTCTGCATCGATTTCGGCTTCGACAGCCATGGGCAAAAATCCCCGTCTTCCGGACGATTCCGGCGCTTAACAAAGAGCTAAGCGTCCGATGGTTAACGATCTCTTACCAAGTGCGCTTACCCCGGCAGAAATTGCCGAGTTGTTGTTGCCGCTGGGCACGCAAAGCATGCCGCGCTGAGCGTGGCAGAACTAGGACATCATTGAGATCATTAGGTTTTTTGGCTTGGCACGGTTTCTGCAATGTTAAGTTCGAAGCGGCGTGGCCTGGGGAGGTCGCAAAGTTTCGGGGAATAGAACACGGGGAAATGCGCCATGGAAAATGCGCAGCTCATTTCGCTTTCGCGACAGATCGCGTTGCAGCGGCAGATGGATGTCGTGGCCAATAACATGGCCAACATCACGACCACGGGATTCAAGGCTTCGAACATGATGTTCGAGGACTATATGATGCCGGTCGCCAAGGATAACGACTTCGGCGGCATGGACCGCGACCTGCATTATACGCAGGACTGGTCGACCAACCACGACATGAGCGCCGGCCCGATCGAGCAGACGGGCAACCCGCTCGACGTCGCGCTGATGGGCAATGGCTTCCTCAGCGTGCAGACACCGGATGGCTTGCGCTACACCCGCAACGGCGCCCTGCAGATGGACGCCTCGGGCACGCTGGTCGATCTCAACGGCTACCCGGTGCTCGGCGAGTCCGGACCGATCAAATTCGCCGACAGCGACACCGACATCTCGATCGCCGCAGATGGTACCGTGTCCACCAATAATGGCAGCAAGGGCAAGCTCAGCCTAACCGAGTTTACCGACCCACAGATCCTTGCCCGTCAAGGTGACAATTACTTCTCCGGTCCGACCGGGGACAAGGCAACCCGCACCCGCATCATGCAAGCCTCGATCGAGCGCTCGAACGTTTCGGGCGTCACCGAGATGACCACCATGATCCAGGTGCA
>JBDSHC010000094.1:0-20179 GCA_039918675.1 Devosia sp. | reverse complement strand
GCGGTTGCCGGTGGAATCGCACGGCCGTTGAGCCCCGAGTTCCGCGGCCGGCTGGCGGCCGCGACGCAAGCGGCTGGGGTCTAGCTAGCCCCGACCCACTACATATTGACGGACAGTGCGACGCAGCCCATAGATATAGCGTCTGGGGCAAATTCTGATTGACATTTATGTCTGATTTGTTCTAGTTTTGTTCCCTTGAGGGAGTAGGGAATGCGGCTCATGGCGTCATCCGCGGAACGGCGTGTATCGGTTCTGGTCCCTGCCCGGCAGGTGAACTGGCGTGGCCGCTCGGGCCGCTTCTATGCGCTGACGCCGGAGCGAATCGACACCCTGGCCCTCACCACCAGCGGGCTCTATCTGCTGGCGCGTGGCGGGGTGCCGATGTGGGTCGGGTCGGCCCATGATGTGATCCATGATGCATCGAGCCGGTCGCGTTTTCGGCTGGCGCTCGAGGCGGCGGATCGCGCTTTCCTGGTCGATGCCGAAGGGGACGAATTGTCCCGCATGACACTCGTATGGGACCTCGAAGGCGCAGAGCCGGTCACCGGGCTCAACGCGGCCTAGACGCTCGGCACCAGCGCCGCCTCGGCATCGAGTGCAGCGACGATCGAATGCAGCGATTTGTCTCTGATCCCCAAAGCCAGAAGATGCTGCGCGGTGTTGCGAACGTAGTCGATGTTGCGGCCCGACTCGCCGCTCGCCTTGATGACGAGTTGCACCTGATCGGCGAGGGACAGCCGGCCAGCGAATTGCGGATGGTCCTCATCGACCAGATAGGCCAGCGCACGGACGGTTTCGCCGCCGGCCAGGGTCACGTTGCGCCAGGCTTCGCGGTAGACGCCGCGGTCCTGCTCCCGCTCCCCAAGATAGTCGAACACTTGCGGCCAGAGTTTTGCATCGATCTCGAAGGCGACGCCGAGGCAGGAACCGCCGCGGCTGAGGCCGAAGACGAGGCCGGGCCGTTCGGGCGTGCCGCGATGGCGGTGCGAATAGACCGAGAGCGAACGATGCGCGCCATGGAGCAGCGCCTTCGCCGATCTGAGGAACGGAAAGCCCGGGTTCCAGATCAGCGAGCCATAGCCGAAGACATAAGGGTTGGCGTCCGCCATAGAGCGTTGGTAGGCGGCACGGCCATATTTGTCACGCGATCGCCCTGCAAAGGAGCCTCCCGTTTTTGCGCACTGGAGGCTAGAAGGGCGGCATGAAGAAGATCATCGCACTCGGCATTGTCCTGCTCATCATCGCCGTCGGCTATACCGGCGCCTGGTTCTGGGCGGCCGGGCAGGCCAGCGACTATGTGAAGACGCTGGAAACTGCCGATGGCGAGAGCATGCCCAGGATCACTTGCGGCACGTTTGGCATTGGCGGTTTCCCGTTTGGCTTCGATGCGACGTGTACGAACGCCACTATCGTTTCGCGCGATGTGACGATCACCGCCAGCGGGCTCAAGGCCTCGGCCGAGGTTTACAACCCGACGCATGTGCTGGTGTTCGCGCAGTCGCCGATTGCCGTGGCCGATGCGTTCACCGGCAGTCAGGGGCGGCTCGATTTCAAAGATGCGCAGGCCAGCGCGCGGCTCAGCGGCTGGCGGATCGGACGCGTGTCGGTGATCGTCGATGCACCGGTGTGGAACGATACGGTGCTGGCCGACCAGCTGGTCGCCAAGGCCGACAAGCTCGAACTGCATCTGCTCGACAATTCGGAAAAGCACGATGCGGCCAATGGGCTCGCTACGCTTGCCCAATACATCGAGATCGATGGTCTCGTGGCGCCGGGGTTTGAGATCGTCTCCGGCCAGGCGACGCTCGAGGCGGAGGTCAGCAATATGCCCGACGATGTGCGCACCTATGGCGATGCAGATCTGCTGAAGCGCTGGCAGGCGGCGGGCGGCAAGCTGCAGATCGTTGGGCTGAAGGCCGATGACGGACCAACGCATTTCGACGCTACAGGGACGCTCGGTCTCGATAGCAGCGGCCGGCTCGAAGGGCAGATAAAACTCAATTCTACAGGCGTGGTCGAACGCATGGGTACCTCCATCCCCGAGCAGTTCAAAGGATTGCTGCTGGGCGGGCAGGCGGCCGATGGCTCTTACAGCCAGACGGTCAACATCGCAGCAGGCGTGATCTTTTCGGGATTGATGCCGGCGGGCGTGGTGCCGTCGCTGTTCTAGAGCGCATTTTCATTCGCTCTGTCCGACCGATCCCCGAAGGCTCGTTCGCCCAACCGCAGCTTAGGCGCTCTTGTCGACGACGAGGCCCTGGCCCGGAGGGGCGGGCGGCGCGAGCAGCTGGAGCACGGATTTCTCCATGTCCTGGCTCTTCTTCATGATGGCGATCTGCGCAGATTGCTGGGTGGCGCCCATGCGCATGGCCAGCAATTGCGTTGTGAGTGCCATCAGATCCATGCCGACAGTCTAGGCGGTGAGGGTAAACAAAACCTAAGTTTCGCTGGTCGCCCTGGTGTGACGACCCGGAACCCAGAGCACGTCGGACTTGCCATTGGCATTGGCAACGCGACCGAAAACGAACAGCAGATCGGACAGGCGGTTGAGGTAGACCATCGCCTCGGCATTGAGGCCGGGCTCGGTGAGAACTAGCTCGACCACGAGCCGTTCGGCGCGTCGCACGACGGTGCGGGCGACGTGGAGCTGGGCCGCCAGCGGGGTGCCACCGGGCAGCACAAAGCTCGTCAGCGGTGACAGGCCCTCATTGTAATGATCGATCTGCTGTTCGAGCCAACTCGTCTGGGCCGTGGTGATGCGCAGCGAAGGCGGGGTGCCTTCGGGGTCCTTGCCGGGCGTTGCGAGGTCCGAGCCGACGTCGAACAGATCATTCTGGATGCGGCTCAAAACGCTATCGATCTTGGGCATCGAGCCGGTGGACAGCCGCGCTACGCCGATCGCAGAATTGGCTTCGTCGACGGTGCCGAAGCAATTGACGCGCAGATCGTATTTGAGGCGGCGCGGCCCGCGCACGAGTCCGGTCGTGCCATCGTCGCCGGTCTTGGTATAGATCTTGTTGAGCTTGACCATCAGATTTCAGCCGCCATTGCCGCGGCCGAAGAAGTACAGCGCGCCGAGGAGAATCACCAAGGCGACCGCCTGGGCGATGACGCGGGCACGCATCAGCATCTGGCTTTTGTTTTGGTCGCCGCCCCGGAACATGTTCCACAGGCCCATGAACAGGATGACCGCGACAACCCCCACTGCAAGGATGGTGACGACAGTGATGATGGTTTGATTCATTGAGGTTCCGTCTGGCCGGGGCGCCGGGAGGTGCGGGCGATATAGTCCGCGAGGCCCTGCGCAAGGCGGTCATAAATGGCACGGATTCGCGGGCTGAGAAACAGTTCGCGGTGGGTGGTGAGCCAAACCTCGAGCGGCGGCGGCACCAGCATCGGCAATATTTCCCGCATGCCGGGGGTCTCGCGCACAAGGCCGCGCTGGGCAAAGCCGATGCCGAGCCCGGCCTTCATCAGTTCCCACATTGCGGTCTGGCTGTCGGTACGCATGACGAAATCGTTGCGGGTGAGGTCAAAGCCCATAGTCTTCGCGGTTGAGGTCAGCAGGTCAGAGCGATCGAAGCCGATGAGGTCGTGTTCGGCCAGTTGATCAGGCGTGGTCGGCGTGCCGTGGGCGCCGAGATAGGCCTGATGAGCGCAGGCGACGACGGGGATCTCGCCGATTTTTTTGGCGATCAGTTCCAGTTGCGTCGGCCGGAACATACGGACGGCGATGTCCGATTCGCGGAGCAGCAGATTCTCGACCGAATCGGACGGGACGAGTTCGAGGGAGATGGCCGGGAACTCGCGGCGGATGTCGCGGAGCATCGGTGGCAGGAGATAGTGGCTGGTGACGTCGCTCGAGGTGATGCGGACGGTGCCTTCGAGCTGCGCCGTGGAGCCCTCGGCAACGATGGCCGCCTCGGACAGTGCGCGTTCGGCGGCAAGCACGGGTTCGTAGAGCCGCAGTGCCGTGGGTGTCGGCTTCAGGCCCTGCAGGGTACGGTCAAAGAGAATAAGGCCGAGCTGCTGCTCGAGGGTTTCGATGTGTCGCCCCAAGGTCGGCTGGCTGTAGCCGATGCGGCGGGCCGCAGCGGACAGGGAGCCTTCCGCCACCACCGCTGAGAAGCTTCGCCAGAGGGCCCAATCAGGGTCGGCACTCGCCATGGCCCATTCATTCCTGAATATTGACTGTGCAGTTCTCGCTGATTTCGCCGCTTTTGTGAATAGACCATCTTCAGGGCATCAACAGTGGAGATGGAAAAGTGAGCAAAGGCAAAGTCGTCATTCTGGGATTGAACGGGCATATCGGCCGGGCACTGGCCGAGGCTTTTGCCGCTGCCGGCTGGGAAACCAGCGGCATGGCCCGGACGGACAAACATAAGCTGCCGGGCGTGCGTTTCGTGCGCGGCGATTCCGATTCAGTCGAGGATATGAAGCGCGCCATCGGCGATACACAGATTGTCGTGAACGCCCTGAACCTTCGCTACGATGCGTGGGACAAGGGCCGGCTCGAGGGGCAGATGGCGCGGGTGCTCGAGGCGCTGGGCAGCAGCGGCAAGACTATGCTGTTTCCGGGCAATATCTACAATTTCAGCGCCGGCGACCGGGTGGTCACGCCCGAGCTGGCCCAGCGGCCGCAAACGCCGCGCGGCGCGATCCGGGTGCGGGTCGAACAGATGTTCGAGGCTGCTGCGGCGCGCGGCGATATACAGGTCGTCATTCTGCGGGCCGGCGATTTCTTCGGGCCGAACACGAGCACCGACTGGTTCGACCAGGCGATGTTCCGTGAGGCGAAAGACGGCAAGGTCGCAACAATGGGCAAAGCAGGGGTGGGCCACAGCTGGGCCTATCTGCCGGATCTGGCGCGAGCCTTCGAGGCGCTGGCTTCCGTGCGATCGACGCTGGGTGGGTTCGAACGCTTCCATTTCGCCGGGAATTTCGTGACGCCGGAGCAGATGGGCGCCGCGATCGGCAGGGCGGTGCCGCAGAAACTCAAGATTGCGCCGTTCCCGCTGATTCTGCTCAGGCTGCTCGGCCTGTTCGACCCGATCATGCGTGAGACCGGCAAAATGGCCTATCTCTGGCGCAATCCGATGGAGCTTCGGGATGATCGACTCGATGCCCTGCTCGGCAAGGGATTCGCCACGCCATTCGAGACGGCCATCGCGGCAACGGCCACCCCATTCTTCGCAGTGGAGAAAAATAAGCCGGTTGGTGCGGAGCGCGGCAAACTGCCTCGCGTTTGAGGCCGTTCGGACGCGCGGAAAGCCGCGCGTCCGCTGGCTTTGGGCGGGGCGATTTACTACAAGCTGAACGCGGCATGAATGTGAGTCTCACCTCAGCTTAATTTCGCGCTCTTCATAGTCCTGACAAGAACGATCGATCCTGATGCGTTCCCCAGCAAACACCTAAGGGACAGCTCAACATGAAAAAGATTCTGGCAATTGCCGCGCTCCTCGTCGCCGGCTCCTTCGCGTCGTTCGCCTATGCTGACGACATTCGTCTTGGCCAGCCCGGCTATGGCGGCACCGGTTGCCCCGATGGCAGCGCGTCCGTGACCCTCAGCCCCGACCAGAAGTCGCTATCGATCCTGTTCGACAGCTTCGTCGTCGAAGTCGGCGGCGCCACCAACAAGGCAACCGACCGCAAGGTCTGCAACGTCGCCATCCCGGTACACGTGCCGCAGGGCCTCAGCGTCTCGATCCTCGCGATCGACTATCGCGGCTTCAACGATCTGCCGAGCGTTGCGAAATCGACCTTCGGCGTCGAGTATTTCTTCGCCGGCGTAAAGGGCCCGACCTTCACGCAGAATTTCAACGGCGCCCTGTCCGACAGCTACACGATCACCAACAAGCTGCAGGCTTCGGCGCTCGTCTGGTCGGCCTGCGGTGCGGACGTGATCCTGCGCACCAACCCCTCGATCCGCGTCCAGACCAAGCAGAACAAGGAAGCGATGGCCACCGTCGACTCCGAGGATGTGAACGCCGCCATCGTTTACAATTTGCAGTGGAAGCAGTGCTAATCTAGACTCTAGCAATGGCATCGAGGGCCGCCCCGATGGGCGGCCCTTTTTATTTTATGCAGGTGAGTTGATGCGCAGACTGGCGATTGCGACGGTATTCATGCTTGCGGGGGCAAGCGGGGCCTATGCCGCGGCCTGCCCGGTGAGCGCGGGGTTCCCCATATATGCCCCTGACGACAACTCGGCATCCGTAGCCATCGACTTTTTCGAGGCGACGTTTGGGAACGCCGCAACTTGCACTTTGGATGTCACCGCGCGCCTCCTCACTCCTGAGCCGGATGTCTTCGCGCTTTACAGCGCGACATACAAAACCAATTCGCTCGAAGATGACACCGTCAGCATCACGGTGGATCGGAACGGCGGGACCTTCGCGGGTACCGGCACGGCCGACAACGTCAATGCGAACGGCGATGTCGAGTATTCGGATTTCATCGCAAAGAGCTCCGACGGAAAGCTCAAATCCACCGTTACGATCAAGGTTCTTACCGACGTGTCGAACGGCGGATCGAGCTACACCTTTGACTCACTCGACTTTGATGAATTCGCCCGCACGACCCGTACGCAGGTCAACACCTCGCTCAACCAGATCAACATCGCGAGCCTCGGGCTCGTCACCCATCTCGATGGCATGAACAGCCTGTTGACCGGCGGCAATCGGCCGGTGGAGGGAGATAACGAGGTCGGCACGTTCGGCGCGATCGGTTCATATGATTTCGGGGCGCATGGGCGGTTCAATCTCGCCGAGGGGTTCAGCGTTCTTGGTGGCGTTTCGATCTTCGACTTCGCCAGCACCAATGCAACGGCGCGCGGCTTCGGTGGCGCGATCGCTGTGCGGTATCTCGATCCCAATCCGGGGCAGGGCCGCCTGCTGATCGAAGGCGGGCTCGATGCCAATTCACTGTCGGCAGTGAGCTTCACGCGCACCTACAATTACAGCCAAGGTGGCACCGCCAAGACCGCGACTGCCACTGGGACGGGCACGGGCTCGACCGCAGGCATATATGGCAAAGCCGGCATGCTGTGGGCGGTCGATGAAAGTAATGAAGTGCTCGTCTCGGCAACGCTGAAGCAGAGCATGCTGGGCATTGCGACCTACGCCGAGACCTTCTCGGCCGCGAACAATCCGTTCCCGGCCAATCTCGCCGGCTCGCAGACCATGTTCACGACCGCCCGCGCCGGCGCCGATTGGACCGCGCATCTTACGGCCGATGTCGACCTCACCGCCTCAGTTGGGCTCGGTGCAACGTTCGCCAAGGGCGGCACGACTGCGGTGGTGTTTGGCGGCGGCAGCGCAACCGGCGCGGCGCAGTCGACGGTTTTTGCGGACTACGGCGTACGGCTCGGCTGGAAGCCATCGCCGAATTTTGGTGTCGATGGGTTCCTCCGCGGCACAACAGGTACGGGCATCGGCACGCATCTGCAGGCAGGCGCCGGCGCGCGGCTGACTTTCTAGAACCCCACTTCAGCGCGGACTTGCTCCACGCTCCATCCGCTTTCACGAAGGCTCCTCAAAGTTGGGGAGCCTTTTGACTTTGCGAGCTTCCTGCCGTCGTCGCCGAGCAGGAGCTTGTGGAAGGTGTAGAGCGGCTGCGGCAGGCCAAGCAGCATCTGCAGTAGGACATGGATGTCGGTCGCCGCCTCCATGTCGCGGCCGCGCGTGACGTGGGTCACGCCCTGCGCGGCATCGTCGATGACGACGCTCAGATGATAGCTGGTCGGAGTGCCCTTGCGCTGCACGACGAAATCGCCCCAGAGCTCGGGGCGGGCGTAACGGATCTGCGGACGGTCAAGCGGCGTCGGGCCGGCGACACTGAAGCTTAGAGGACCGGTCAGCGCTGTCGCCTGCGCGGTGTGCAGCCGATATTGCACGGGCTCGCCGCTCTCGGCAGCGCGCGCTTCGATCTCATCGGCGGAACGATGCAAACACGTGCCGCCATAGAGCGGGGCGCCGTCGGGGTCGGTGCCGATGGCGTGAGCGGCAACTTCGGTGCGTGAACAGATGCAAGGGTAGAGGAGGCCCCGCGCACGCAGGCGGTCGGCCTCAGTCGCGTAGATCGGGAACCGCGTCGATTGCACCATCACCGGTTCGGGCCAGCTTAGCCCCAGCCAACGCAGATCCTCGATGATGGCTTCGGCAAATTCGGGTTTACAGCGCGTAAAGTCCGTGTCTTCCAACCGCAGCAGCGTTTCGCCGCCGAGGCGCCTGGCCCAGAAATCGGTGAACAGCACCGAATAGGCATGGCCCAGATGCAGATGGCCGTTGGGGCTGGGCGCGAAGCGAAGGATCGGACGAGGCATGGCGCGCAGCAAAGCAGAACGGCTCGATTCGGGCGATGTGCTGGCGCGGCATCTCAAGGCGCTGTTCCGGCGCGATCCACGGCTCGGGGCGATCGGCAGGCAGGCTGGAGCGTTCGAGATCAGGCTGACGCCGGGTGGCTTCGCGGGGCTGGCGCGGGTGATCTGCGGGCAGCAGTTGTCCGTCGCAAGTGCGCGAGCGATATGGGGGCGGTTCGCCGCGCTCGAGGGTGCCCTCGACCCCGCGACCTATCTCGGGCTCAGCGAGGCGGCGGTCCGCGCCACTGGCTTCTCGGCCGGCAAATACCGGACCGTGCGGGTGATCGCTGAGGCCGTTATTCGGGGTGAGCTGGTTTTCGCCGCCATTGAGACGATGAGCGCACAACAGGCGACGGCCTATCTCACGGCGCATAAGGGGATCGGGCCGTGGACGGCCGAGATCTATCTGATGTTCTGTTCGGGCCATCCGGACATTTTCCCGGTGGGCGACCTTGCCTTGCGGAAGGCCGTGGGCCATGCGTTGACGATGGATGCTGCACCCACCGAAAAGGAACTCACCGTGATCGCTGCGCAATGGTCGCCTTACCGGCACGCCGCGGCGCTGCTGTTCTGGAAATATTACGCGACGGTGCTGCGCAAGGCCGAGGGGATCGCGCTGTGACCACGCCGCTGTCGGGCCCGATGATGCCGTCGAAATCTGGCGGTGCGCCCAGGCAATTGATGGTGCTGCTGCATGGCTATGGCGCCGACGGCAACGACCTGATCTCGCTTGGCTACCAATGGGGTGAGCTGTTCCCCGATATGATGTTCGTCTCGCCGAACGGGCCTAGACCCTGCGGCATGGGCGGGCCGGGCTTTGAGTGGTTTCCGCTCCGGGTCGACCGGATCGCCGGACGGCTCGAGGGCACCGCGGACGCGCGTCCGGTGATCGTCAATTTCCTCATCGACCTGTGGGCGCAGACCGGCCTCACGGCACGCGAGACGGTGCTGGTGGGGTTCAGCCAGGGCGCCATGATGGCGCTGCATGTGGGCACGTCACTCGACCAGTCGCTGGCCGGGATCGTCGCCTTTTCCGGCGCCTTTACGCCGGCAGCGGGGTTCGAGACCGGACAATTCGCCAAGCCACCCGTCACGCTCATCCATGGCGAAGACGACAGCGTGGTCGATCCAGGTCTCAGCCGCGAGGCGGCAGATGTGCTGATCGCGCAGGGATTCGACGTGCGCCTCCATCTCTGCAAGGGCGTGGCGCACGGGATTTCGCCCGGCGGGCTCGATGTCGCTACGGCGTTCCTGCAGTCGGCCTTCGGGGTGAAGGCCTAGAAACGCTGGCGTTTTGGCGCTTCACAGCGGCGACATACTGCATGTAGTATAAGCCCGATATGAGTGCTGACGATTCCCAAGGCGGGAGTCTCCGGTGACCGTACATGTGTCCCCGGAGTCGTGTCCCGCGCTAGTGCTGAACGCCGATTACCGGCCGCTCAGTTACTATCCGCTGTCGCTCTGGTCCTGGCAGGACGCCATCAAGGCCGTGTGTCTTGATCGCGTACAGATCGTTTCGAGCTACGATCGCATCGTCAAATCCCCCAGCTTCGAGATGTTCATCCCGAGCGTGGTGTCGCTGAAGGAATATGTGAAGCCAGCGCGGCATCCCGCCTTCACACGCTTCAACGTCTTCCTGCGCGACAAATTCCAGTGCCAGTATTGCGGCTCGCGCGACGACCTAACCTTTGATCATGTGATCCCGCGCTCGAAGGGCGGACGGACCACCTGGGAGAACGTCGTGGCCGCCTGTGCGCCGTGCAATCTGCGCAAGGCCAATCGGCTACCCAAAGAGATCAGGATGTTCCCGCAGCAATCGCCGTTCCAGCCGACGGTGCATGATCTCCATAACAATGGCCGGGCCTTCCCGCCCAATCATCTGCATCAGAGCTGGCTCGACTATCTCTATTGGGACATCGAGCTGGAAGAGTAGGTTTTGCGCTCTGGACCGATCCTAAGGAGGCTCGATCGGCCAACCGTAGCTTTCTCTCTACTCTGGACCGATCGATCCCGAGAGGGCTCGATCGGCCAACCGCGGGACTTGCGCTCCCGGCCGGACGCAGGCTCTATCCCCCGAGGGGGCAGCATGACAATCGGTGTGGTGGTCAATCCGGCAGCGGGCGGCGGGCAGTTGCGCGCGGCCTGGCCGGCGCTCGCAGCCGTACTCGAGCAGCGGCTTGGGCCGTTGGCCGTGTTGTTCACATCGGGGCCGGGACAGGGCGCCGAACTCGCACAGCAGCATTTACGCAACGGCGCCCGCATGCTGATCGCGGCGGGTGGCGACGGCACGACGAACGAAACGGTCGACGGCATCCTGCGCGTCGGGGGCACGCCGGAGCTCGGGATCATTCCGGTCGGCACCGGCCGTGACTTCATCCGCACGCTGGGGATGGAGCGCAATCAGAATGCTGCGGTCGAAGCGCTCTGCACCGGACGGACGCGGCAGGTCGATGCGGGCCGGGTGACCTATACTGGCGATGACGGAAAACCCGGTGTGCGGCATTTCCTCAATGTCGCAAGCCTCGGCGTCTCGGGGCCGACGGTTCGAGCGGTCAACGCCTCTAAGCGGGCGAAGCGGCTGCCGCCGAAGCTCGCCTTCTACGTCCACACGCTGGCCGAGATGATGAAGTACCGGCCGCAGGATGTGCGCGTGCGTTTCGAGGACGGGACGAGCATCGATGTGAGGACGGCGTTGGTTGTCATTGCCAATGGCCGCTATTTCGGCGGCGGCATGATGATCGCACCGGACGCCTCGCTCGATGACGGGCTGTTCGACGTGTTGGTCTATCGCGCCGAAGGCAAGCTGCGCATGCTGTTCGATTTCAACCTGATCTACAAAGGGGCGCACACGAAACTGCCGCGTGTCACCATCAAGCGGACGCGCAGTGTTGAGGTCACCGCTATCGGCGGTCCGAAGAACGCCGCCATTCTCGATATCGACGGAGAATCGCCGGGCCGGATCGCGGCGAAGTTCGAAGTGCTGCCGAAGGCGTTGACGCTGCGGGCCTAGAAGCTTCGTTGTTGTCTGTCTGAGCGAGCCTGAACAGGCTCGATCAACCAACCCGGTTGCGGCGTATCTGGAACGCCATTGCAGCGAGCAGCAGCACGACGATGCCGGCGGAGATCAGCGTGTTGTAACCGGCGAGGGTGATGCCGAGGAAGCGGAACTGCACGGCATCGCAGGGCACGATCCGTTCGACGGTGCCCGCGGCGAGGTCGTTGAAGCTGAGGCCCGAGCCGGTGCCGGTGCAGGCGGTGGGGCCGGGCCAGAAGCCGTACTCGACGCCGGCATGATAGCCGCCCATGTAGGTCGACCAGACGAAAATGGCGGCCGCGATGGCAATCGCGATGTACCAAACGGCGAGCGGCAGGCGGTTCCACGGGATCAGGACCGCGGCGAGCACCGGCAGGCCCCAATAATAGGCCATGCGCTGCGAGAGGCAGAGCTCGCACGGAACGAGCCCGCCAAACAGCTGGCTGCCCCAGGCGCCGGCGATGGTCGCGACAGCCAATACGAAGGCGATGCCGACAAGAATCTTGTCCATCGGCATAGCGCGCGGCGCGGCGGTCATCGTGGTGGAGGTCATGCTCATATCCATAGTGCTTTGACGCCGGATTGGGGCCAATCCTTGGCCGAACGCAAGCGGCTCGCGCCGATATGATCAGCCGGCTTCGGGCTTGATCTTCAGCCGCTCCTGAATGCCCAGCGCATTGCGCGGCGCGTTCGGCTTATCGGTCGAGACGAAGTAAGCGAAGACGTTGCGCTCCGGCTCGGCTCCCTTGGCTGGAACGATAGTGCTGTCCTTAGACAGCTTGCCTTCGGACCAGCCCTTGAAAATCCTGGCCCAGGCGTCCAGCTGTGCCGGCTCGTAATGGTCGCTGCCGGGCGCTCCCTGCAGCCGGCAATAGCTGAAATCGGCGGTCTGATCGACATAGGGCCAGTCCGCAGTGTCGGCGACGACCAGCGCGACATTGTGGGCCTTGAGCAGATCGATGAAGACCGGGTCCGCGAAGGTGGCCGACCGGACCTCGATGGCCTGCCGAATGTTGGTCGGCAGCAGCTTGAGAAAGGCTTCGAGCCGCTCGGCATCGAACTTCAGATTGCCCGGCAGTTGCCAGCAGACGGCACCCAGATGCGTGCCAAGGGTCTCGATGGATTTGAAGAAGAATTCGAGCGGCTGCTCGACCTCCTTGAGGCGCTTGATGTGGGTCACGACCTGATGGCCCTTGACCGTGAACAAAAAGTTCTCCGGTACCTGGCTGACCCAGTTCTCGAAGTTTGCCGGCTTCTGGTTCTGGTAGAAGGTCGAGTTGATCTCGATCGCCGTGACGTTCCGGCTGGCCCAGTTCAGCTCGTCCTTCTGCTTCAAGCCTTCAGGGTAAAACTGCCCGCCGCGCCACTCGGGAAACACCCAGCCGGCCATGCCGGTTCTGATCTTGCCAGCCATTTGCGCCTCCCGATCTCGGCCCCGACCGTATCGGCGCTAGCGCGAAAGTCCACTCGATGAGGGGAAACGGATTGCTCAAATCCGCTGACGCGGGTCTGTCCCGGCCTCACGCGATGATTTCGCTGACGCTGACCACGCGGTGCTCCGTTGCCGACTTCAATGCTGCGTCGGCGAGGGCGAGCGCGATGAGCCCGTCCGTGCCGCTCGGTGCCGCGGTCCGTTTGCCGCCGATCGCGTCGATGAAGGCGGCGATCTCGTTGGCGTAGGCCTGCGTGTAGCGGGTCATGAAGAAGTCGAGCAGCGGCGGCCGCGTATAGCCATTGGCGCCGGCAATTTCGATGGAGACGGCGCGCTGGTTTTCGGCCGAAACGACGCCCTCGCTGCCGTGCACTTCGATGCGCTGGTCGTAGCCATAGGTCGCGCGGCGCGAATTGGAGATGGTCGCGTGCTTGCCGCTCGCGGTCGCGAGCATCACTGAGACGCTGTCGAAATCGCCGGCCAGACCGATCGCCTTGTCGACCAGCACCGACGCCTGCGCCGACACAGTCGCGATCTCCTCACCGAGGAGGAACCTCGCCATGTCGAAATCATGGATGGTCATATCGCGGAAGATGCCACCCGAGCGCTTGATGTAGTCCACCGGCGGCGGCGCCGGATCGCGCGAAATGATGGTCACCATCTCGACGTCGCCGATGCGCCCTGCATCGATCGCCTCGCGCACCGCCATGAAGTGGGGGTCGAAGCGCCGGTTGAAGCCAACCATCAATGTCGCCTTGGTCTGAGCGACGATTTCGAGACATGCTTTGACACGCGCAACCGACAAATCGATCGGCTTTTCGCAGAAGATGGCTTTGCCGGCCTTCGCGAATTTCTCGATGAGATCCGCATGGGTGTCGGTGGGTGTGCAGATCACCACCGCGTTGATATCGGACGATGCCGCGATCTCGTCGATGGTCTTGACCACACAGCCATATTTGGCGGCGATCTCCCCAGCGGCGTTGGGCATCGCATCCGCGACGGCAACGAGGCTCGCATCGGGGTTCGAGGCGATTGCCTTAGCGTGCACTTTGCCGATGCGGCCTGCGCCCAAGAGCGCGAATCGTGTGGTCATAATCGTGGGTTCCTGAAATCTCGGCTATGTCAGGCGAAGGCGGAAGCCTCGCCGCTCTTATCGTGCACGCCCGTGATCATGGCGACCACTTCGTTGCCGGTGGATTTGTCTCGGTCGACGACCCCGACAATGCGGCCGCGACGGAAGACCCAGATGCGATCGACGAGATCGAACACCTGGCGCAGATTGTGGCTGACGAGGATCAGCGGCACGCCGCGCTCCTTGAGGCCGCGGATGATATTCTCGACCTGCCCGGTTTCCTGGACGCCAAGCGCCGCGGTGGGCTCGTCCATGATCACTATCTTGGACGCAAAGGCTGCGGCCCGGGCGATCGCAACGCACTGGCGCTGGCCGCCCGACATGTTGCGTATTGTGTTGTCGATATTGGGGATTTTGACGGCGGTCTGCTTCAGCGCCTCAACCGTGCGCTGACGCATCTGCTTGCGGTTAAGCCACGAGAACGGGCCCAGATTGAAACGAACGATCTCGCGCCCGAGGAAGAGATTGGAGGGCACGTCGAGATCGTCGGCGAGCGCCAGTGTCTGGAACACCGTTTCGATACCGGCGTCGCGCGCCTCGAGCGGATCAGAGAAATGGACTTCCGTTCCGTCGATGAAGATCTGGCCGGCGGTCTTGCGTTCAACCCCCGTGATCTGCCGCACGAAGGTGGATTTACCCGCGCCATTGTCGCCGACGATGGCGATATGCTCTCCGTGCTTCAACTGAAAGTCGGCGCCGTCGAGAGCCTGCACGCCGCCGTAGTGCTTGGTGAGACCGCGGGTTTCGAGGATGTAATCGGTCATTGGGATCAGCTCCTCGGGGCGCGGCGCTGCCGCCATTGATCGAGCACAACGGCGCCCACGATGATCGCGCCCTTGAGCATGTCCTGATAGTAGGCATCAAGCCGGATCGAGGTGAAGCCCGAGATGATCACCGAAAAGATCATCGCGCCCAGCACCGTTCCCACGATCGAGCCGCGCCCGCCGGCAAGCGATACGCCGCCGATGACCGCCATGGCGATGGCGTCGAGTTCGTACATGACGCCCATGCCCGCCTGCGCGGTGAGGTTCTTGGAGGTCAGCATGATGGCGGCGATCGCGGCGAGAATGCCGGCGATCATATAGACCAGCACCTTGTGACGGGCGACCTTGATGCCCGACATGCGCGCTGCCGCCTCGTTGGAGCCGATGGCGTAGGAGCGCTTGCCGTAGACCGTGTAGGTCATGATCACCTGGAACAGCACGGCAAGGATCGCGAAGATCAGTGCCGGGTTCTGACCTACCCAATGGAAGAGATTGAACGTCAAATTCCCGAGGAGATCGCCATTAGCAAGGGAGCCGTACGATTCCGTGGGAAACGAAATGGGCTGGCCGTTCGACCACCAGCGCGCCACGCCGCGCGCTGAGACCATCATGCCCAGCGTCGCGATGAAGGGCGGAATGCGCGTGTAGGCGATCAGCAAGCCGTTGACGAGGCCGGCGATGATGCCGCAGGCCAATCCCACCAAGATGGGGATGAGCACCGGCAGATCCATCAATTCGGGCCCGAAGATCGCCTTCGGGTTGGGGTTGCCGTTGACGATGGCGGTCTGCGCAAAACTCATCGTGATCATGGCGGTGGCGCCCACGACCGAGCCAGAGCTCAGATCGATGCCGCCGATGATGATGACCTGCGTCACCCCGATTGCGATGATGCCGGTGATGGCGACCTGCAGCAGCATGATGTTGATGCGCTGCTCGTTGAACAGCCCAGCCACATTGGCCCGCGTGTTGAACAGGAAGCTGCCGCCGTTGAGCCGGTTCAGGAGCTCGAAGACAGCGACGATAATGACAAGGGCGATCAGGATGTTGACCTCGTTGGGCCACACGCGTCGCGCCGCTCGCCGGTCGAACGCGGCACCCTGTTCCGCTGATTGGGTCATAGCTGCCTCTCCC
Organism: Devosia sp.; assembly: GCA_039918675.1. Taxonomy (GTDB): domain Bacteria; phylum Pseudomonadota; class Alphaproteobacteria; order Rhizobiales; family Devosiaceae; genus Devosia_A. The sequence continues at coordinate 4,327 of JBDSHC010000094.1, read as the reverse complement.
CGTGTGTTAGACTTGTCCCGCCAAGGCGTGCGGGGCAAGAAAAAAGGGCGGCGTTCATCCGCCGCCCTTCGAGTCGCCTTCGGGAGGTCAGTTCTTCTTGAGATAATTGCCGACGGTGGCGGGGGTGACGAGCTCAAACGGCACCCACACGGAGCGCTCCACTGCTTCGCCCGCAGCGAGCTTGGCTGCCGCGTCGACCGCGCCCGAACCCTGAGCAGCGGCGTTCTGGAACACCGTCACATCGAGGTCTCCGGCCTGCATCGCGGCAAGCGCGTCCTGCGTGGCGTCCACACCACCCACGACCACTGTCTTCATGTCGATGCCAGCGGCCTTCATTGACTGGATGGCACCGATCGCCATTTCGTCATTGTTGGCGATGACGCCGTCGAAGGCGGTGTTGGTCGAGAGCCAGTTGGTCATCATGTTCTGAGCCTGATCGCGCGACCAGTTGGCAGTCTGCTCGTCGATGATGTTGAGCTTCACGGCGCACTTGCCAGCCGCCATGACGTCGTGGATGTCGGCAGTGCGCTGCACGGCCGCCTGATTGGAGAGTTCGCCCATCATCACGTAGACATTGGCCGAATCCTTACCCGCTTCCTTGAGCTGGCGGCAGACTTCGATCGTCTCGAGCGTGCCGGAGTCGACTTCGTTGGACGCCACAAATGCCTGGTTGTCGGGCAGGCTGGCGAGATTGATCGGCTGGCGGTTGACGTAGACGAGCGGCACCTTGGCAGCTGCTGCGGCATCCGACATCGCCTGCGTCGCCGACGTGTCGACCGGATTCACAACGATCGCATCGACGCCCGATGCGATGAAATTGTTGATCTGGTCGAGCTGCTTGGCCACGTCGTTCTGAGCGTCTTCGATCTGCACCTTGTGGCCGTTGGCGTCGGCATAGGTCTGGATGCCGTTGCGCAGCACGGTCAGGAAGTTGTCGTCAAACAGCGCCATCGAGACGCCGATATTGGCGGCACTCGCAGTACCCGTCAGCAGGACGGCCATCAGGCCGGATAGAATGAGTTTCTTCACTTGTTCCTCCACTTTGAAGACGTCCGGTTACGCCCTTGTCCTCCCCGGGGCTCTTTTTTGAGAGCCATTCACGACGACGCTAGGCGGCCACGGCCGCAAGCTGCGTCCCAATGAAATTCATACTGTCTCGCAGCGCGCGTGCCGGGTCGGCCAGGGTGCGAAGTTCCTCGGCAAACGGCTCGAAGCTGAACGCGCCGCTATAGCCCGCAGCGCGCAGGGTTTTGATCTGGTTGATGTTTCCGAGCCGATCGCGCGGTCCGACCAGCACGCGATGACTGTCGCGCATGTCGCCGACGCTGAGGTCCGGATCGTCGACGCCCGAGATGTGGACGAGCCCCGTCAACTCCGGAAACATCGCCGCCTCACCAGCAAGGTGGTGGTGGAACGTGTCGTGCGTGAGCCGGAATGTGTCGCGCCCGCCAGCGGCATCGATCGCTGCCACCGCCTCGGATTTATGGCGCAGCGAGCAGGCCTCAAAGCCTAGACATTCGACGAGGCCGATGAGGTTGCGCGACTTGAGGATCGGGCTCAGCGCACGCAAGGACTCGGTGGCATTGGCGACACGCTCATTGTTGCCGCGTCGCGTGCCGTCATTGGCGGCGACCAGGACCAGCGCCTGCGCGCCGCAATCGGCGCAATAGTCGGCCAGAGCTTCAGCTTCGACAGCCCGCTCGATGGACCAATGATTGAATTTCTGCAGCGCGTTGATCGAAACAATGTCGACGCCACTCTCGCTGGCGAGCCGCTTCACGTCGGAGGCGGGCGTGCCGTCGAGAATGGCGTTGCCCTCGAGGTCGTTGCGGATCTCGACCTGGCTCAGTCCCAACTGGCGGGTCAGCGCAAAGAAGCCGGCCAGCGGAAGCTGCGGCGCCGACATGTGATTGAGCGCCAAGGTAAGATCCGCCAAGCCCATCCTGCCCGTCCTCCAACGGAAGGTTGATCGTTAGGCTTATGAAATACAGGTTCTGTTTTTTTGTCAACACGGAACGTGCATTCCAAAATTGTCAGATGTTTTCGGCGACGTAAATGCCGAACGGAAGGTAGACCTGACCGGCGCGGACGCCTCCGTGACGCAGTGCGCCCAGCATCGCCCGCAACAGCTCGCGGCTCAGCAATTCGCGAGGCGTATCGATGACGGCCGCGAGGTAGCCCTCAGCCAGCGCGACCCGATTGAAGGGGGTGACCTCGTTGCCCACTACGGCGACGGCGCCCGGTTCTCGCTCCTCGCGCAGGGCATCGACTGCCCCCTCGACCCCGCCGCCGGCGACATAGAGACCGGTGAGATCGGGATGACGGGCCAGCAGATCGCGCACGGCTTCGCGCGCCACCGCCCGATCTTCGAGGCTCGCCTGCGTCTCGACCACGGCAACACCCGGCGCGTGCTCCCGCAAATAGGCACGAAAACCGATCTCGCGCTCCTCATGGCCGTGAAACCGGTGGCTCCCCACGAAGAGTGCGACTTTTGCCGTGGGGGAAACGCAGCGGGCAAGGAGCCAGGCTGACGTGCGACCGACCTTGCGGTTGTCGGTGCCAAAGTATCCGTGCCGCACGTCCGGCGCGATGTCGCTCAGCAACGTGAATATCGGCGTTCCGTGCTGCTCGAGTTCGGCGATTGCCGCGGCCACAATGGGGTGCTCGATCGCCACCAGCCCGACGGCCTGGTTGCGCGCGGCCATCGCCCGCAGCGCCGGCACGATCTCGGCCGGCTCCTGGCTGGTGAGGAAGCCGATTTCGGGGACCACGCGCGCCGGGGCCTCCTGTCCGCAAGCGTCACGGAGCGCCTTTTCAAATGCCTGATAGAACGGTTGTTCCGCGCGCTGCAGCAGAAAGCCGAGCCGGAACGGCAGTGCCGCCTCATCGAGCCGCCTCCGGATGAGCGGTGTCCCATGGTAGCCGACGGCCCGCGCGGCCTCGAGCACCGCGAGCGCCGTCTCGGGGCGCACGTTGGCGCGGGCGTTGAGAACGCGATCCACTGTCGCAACCCCAACCCCGGCCCTGCGCGCCACATCGGTGAGCCTCGGTCTACGTGCCATTCTTGCCTCCGTGATAGAATCTATCATCGGGCTAAGGATGACTTGATGTCAATGATAGATTCTATCAAGCGTGTCTTGTCACCCTTCGGCGGCTGGCCGTATTGCTGGAGCCGAGGAGGACGGCAGGGTGACGGAGATTTCGCACAAGCGCGACTACAGCCTGGTCGGCACCGACACTGCCGCGGCGGTCGCGAGCGGCCTCGCCGCAGCCGAATGGTATCACACCGAAGTTCCGCGCAAGGCGATGAAGGACCTCATGCAGCGCAGCGACGGTCCGGCCGTGCGCGACACCATCATCTGGCTTGGCGCCATGATCGTCCTTGCCGGCCTCGGCATCGCGTTTTGGGGCAGTTGGGCGGCGGTACCGTTCTTCCTCGCCTATGGCGTACTCTACGGTTCGGCTTCCGATAGCCGCTGGCATGAATGCGGACATGGAACGGCGTTCAAGACGCCTTGGATGAACAAGGCTGTGTATCAGATCGCCTGTTTCATGATCATGCGCAATCCGGTGAGCTGGCGCTGGAGCCATGCGCGGCACCACACCGACACGGTCATCGTCGGACGCGATCCGGAGATCGCAGTGATGCGTCCGCCGGATCTGCTTCGCGTCGTGCTGGGCTTCTTCGGGCTGCTCGACGTTCCGCTCGCCTTTGCCGACATGGTCCGCAAGGCCCTCGGGTCCGTCAGCGCGGGCGAGAAGAGCTTCATACCGCAGAGCGAATGGCACAAGGCGGCGTTGATCGCGAGGATCTGGCTGGCGATTTACGCCGCGACGATTGTCCTCGCGATCGTCACCCGCTCATGGATCCCGATCGCGCTTATCGGCATGCCCCGCCTCTACGGCGCCTGGCACATGGTGATGATGGGCCTGCTCCAGCATGGCGGCCTCGCCGACAATGTGACGGACCACCGGCTGAACAGCCGCACGGTGCTCATCAACCCGATCAGCCGGTTCATCTACTGGAACATGAATTACCACATCGAGCACCATATGTTCCCCATGGTGCCCTACCATGCGCTGCCGCGACTCCATGCGCTGATCAGGGACGATCTGCCCCCACCCAATGCCTCGATCCTCGATGGCTATCGCGAGATGGTGCCGGCCTTCCTTCGCCAGCTCCGCTACGAGGACTATTTTGTGAGGCGCAATTTGCCGCCGACGGCCAGGCCCTATCGCGATGAGTTGCACAATCTCGACATCGGCCAAGCGCTCGCCGCGAGGAGTTCGACATGACCTGGATTGCCACCTGCACCACCGACGACAT
>JBDSHC010000093.1:0-9535 GCA_039918675.1 Devosia sp. | reverse complement strand
AAAGACTCTCGGGAATAAGCTTGATCGCCAATATCACGCGTTGCCCCATGTCGCCGGAACACCATTTTGCTTGGCGGTAGCAGATTTCCATGCGCCAGGATCGATGGTCTGGAGCCGGGAAGGGTTGATTGGCTACCTCTACGGGATGGGCGCGGCGGAGGTAGAGGTCAACGGCATTAAGCGTGCTGTACCAACGGAAATCACGCGCCTCTTAGGACCTTCAGATTTCCCCGCAGGGCTATTCGGAAATAGAGAACATCGCGAGCTCTCCGCAGTAGTGTTTTCGAATGCGTGTTCGATCGCAAAATTCAATCGAGTTGGCACCTCGGGCGGCCTTGCCCCCGAAGGGCTACGGTACACTCGGCTGGGTCAACTCTTTGACCGCCGGCCCGGCGCACTCCGGGGCATTCCGTTTTGCCTGGACATCACGACCCCGGAATACAGAGCGTTGTGGCCGCACGGCTATGAGCCTTGGTCCGCTGAGCTTGAAGTGTTTCACAACCCCTATGCCCGACATAAACTTCCATTCGATCTTGTGCCCGAAGCGCAGCACTGGTTTCGCAGCGAAAGCGGGGAACTCATATGTCGCGCGTTCTACGAAACTTCCATCTTATGGTCGCAGACGGTTATTCAGGGAGCCACCGACCCGGTACTCACCGTAGAAGCGCTTTCCAAAGTCGGCCCCGCCGACCCGGATACCTAGTGGTGGAGTGGTGCATCTCCTGGCGTGAAGTACGAGCCCCGCGAAACGGCTAGGCTAGTTCGGTGGCGTGGGAAGGGTAGCTGCGGCATGTCGTGATACTGCGGGGGCGACGTTTGCCGGAGCGATGGGCGCACTTCTGCTCGAAAGGTTGCGGTAGCCGCAGGCGACCATGACAGGGCAACCGGTTCCGATTTGGTACCGGTTAAATCGGATGATGCGAAGAGGCGTGGCGAGGCGCGGAGAAGGCTGCTACCTCACGCCTTCGATCACCTAATCGCGATGAACACCTCGCTAGAAAGTTTGCCGGCGCAGGTAAGGGCGCAAATTGCGAGCCGGTTACCTGTGGTGGCTCTTGATCTCGGCCTCGAACCAACCCTCGGCCTCGTCCCGCGCGCCGACTTGGGATCGGAAGCTAAGATAGTGTGTGTAGTGCTTTTCTTCGAGCCAAGTTGTGAACGTCCCAAAGCTCGGGTAGTGCCCCGGTCGCTGCTGATAATTGGTGTCCCGCATCCACTCGATTGCAAGGTGACGGATGTATCGCTCGGCGTCTGCTTTCTTGTGCATAGTCGCGGCCTCCCAAAGACACCGGCGGACGTTTTGCACAGCAGCAATCGCGCCCGGAAGGGCGTTATTGCATCGTTCACCAAATCAGTGGAGTCTGGTCAGTGGGTCTGAAAACCCTGACCGAAGATAGCCGGTGAGTGCCTTGGCGGGCACGGCATCCCTCAGCAGAGATGCGCCGGCGAATGTCATCCTTAGCGGGTGACCACGGACGCGCTTGGCGGCGCGGCACCGATCCGACCATTTTATGGCCGGGGGGCGTCGTGCTGTCCAGATGGGGCAACCCATTAAAAGCGATGCACCGGTCTCTTCGGCCGGTTTTCAGCCCCCGGCTGCCGGTCTGACACCGGCTGCGGCTCTGAAAAGCCAATCCGAAGAGACCTAAAAATGATCAATACTATCACTCGACGCGCCGCTCTTGTTGGAGCGATCGCCAGCTCGGCCGCGATCGCTGTCACCACATCCCGGGCGACTGCTCAAAATTCGAAGCCCGGCAAATTTGCAGGTGCAGATATCCAGCGGATTGCCGATGTTTTCGCGATAGAGCCGATCGATCGCTGGCACCTGGTCGTGCATTTCAAGAGCGGTAGCGCCGGTGCGCTGTGCAACGATGACGCTGCCCTAAGGCGGCTGTCACCGCTGGCTGCCGACCTCCGGGAGACTGTTGACGAGCACGACGCGTATGAGATCACCGCGCTTCTGATGGCGCACGAAAGGGCATGGAACATATACGGCGACGCCATTAGCGCGTTGGATGATCATCGGGCACTTGGTCTATCCAAGGCATTGGCGGCGCTTGAGCGGGCCAGAGATCGTGCCTCTCAGAGAGAGAACTTCGCCATGCAGAAGTTGCTCGCATACGTTCCTAGGACCGTCGGCGAACTGCAGTTGAAGCTTACGCATTTGGCGCGGTTCGACACCTGGGATGATGACGGCACCGGCGGCAGCGAGGCGCTCTTCGCCTCGATCTTGAAAATGGTGGCGTAAGCAAATGGCCGCCTCGATGTCCCAACGAAAAACGGACTCTTCCAGTCTACCCACCGAAGCTAATCCTCCTTACCTGGAAGCTTTAGATCGCCGTGCCACCTCAGTGGAACCACGGCTCCCCTACGAAATCGAGTTCATCCAGCTCTGGTATGAACTTCCTCCGAAACAGCGCAAGCTTGTTGTAACTGCATTGCAGCAGCGAGCGGCCCAGCCGGGTGCTGGAGAGCCGATCTAATGGGCACGATCACAACGCGCTCACGGCTCGCGCATCGTGGCCGCCAAGAATTCTCAGAATTGATTAGGAGGCTGTCGCCAGAAAGTCGCCGGAGGCTTTTAGCATTCGCCCGAAAGCTGCACGAGGGGCACACCAGAGCGCTTAGTTGATCTTCATCGATGTCTCAAAAACCCCTTCCCTAGTGGGAGGGGTTTCCATTCTGCAAAAGAGTCAAAATGCATGGACGACTACTTGGCGGCGCGGTATTGGAGGAAATACGAAAAGCGAGTCGATCACTTCAACCGATGCGTTCAAACCAGCTACAAGAACGTCTCTCTAGAGACTTTCCGACGTTCAGCCGAAGCGAGATCGATATGCGCTCGAGGCAGCTGCGTGCAACGATTGATGATGGCGCACTTTCGGTCGGGAAGCGAGGCGGAGCACAGCCACATCTCAGACCTTACGAGGCCGCCCTTCATGTGCTCGCGCTGGTTGCGCCAGCGGTTGACCAGGTGCCGGAGGTCGTGGAGCGCGTTCTTGAGAAGTGCCGGTTCGTCGCACTACCAGCCGCCAAACATAAGAACAGCAGTCTCGCCGACGCCAAGGCCGTCAATGAGCGAGTGCCATATGACACGTTGGGTGATGCGTTGAAAGCGTGTGCGGGCGGCCAGGCAGGGGAGACTGGTTGTCCCGATTTGTGGTGGGGAAATATCGAGATCGCGGAGACAGGCGATCTTGGATGGATTTGGGTTCAGGACGATCGCAGCGGTCTAATGAAGATGCTGTTTGCCGCCGATCGGCCACGGGTTCTGGGCGAAATGGAAGCCGCGGCAGAACGCGCGGCAAATCTCAAGCATCCAGCCCTCAGTTCTGCAGACCACGCCCTTATGCTGCGCCGCCGGGCCTATGCGGGGTTCGACAAAAGCCATCGGGGTCGCCGATTCGTCCTCAGCGCCGAGTATCTACACAGTCTCGGCGGGGATGTTTTCATATCGAACCCGGCAAACGAGGCGGAGCAAAGCTGATGTGCCTAGCCCGCCTCAACATTAGGGCAACGCCGCGTCCCGCTTTTGCCGAGGAGCGGACTCTGTGAGTGCGGCGCCGCATCTCCGGGAAGTGTCGGTACCTCGGTTCGCGCTACGCCGCGACGAGGCGGCCACCGCGGTGGGCATTTCCGTGAGCCTCTTCGACCGATGGATCTCCGAAGGAAAGATGCCGAAAGGTCGCAAGATCGGCGGTGTGGTGCTCTGGGATTGCGACCAGGTCGGTCGCGCGTGGGCGCAGCTGCGAGACGGCGGCCCCGAAGAGGTCGAGAACCCGTTCGATCGGGTGGTCTGGTGACGCCGCTGCGCATCAAGTATCTGGTATTTGATCCCGACAGTCGGGGTAATGAGCGCTACTACGTCCGCCGGAAAGTCGACGGGACGTTTAGGAAGGTGAGAATTGCCGCCGCGATGCCGCGCGACGGTTCGCCGGACGAGGCGTTCATCGCCGCGTATTGGGCGGCCCTGGCAGAGTTGGCCATGACCATGCCGCACGCGCCAGCGGTAGCGCCGCGCGAGGAAACGTTTTCGTGGCTGTGGGAGCAATATCAGCGATCCGACAAGTGGCAGGCGCTCGATCCCCTGACGAAATACGACAAGCGAATAGTGCTCGGTCCTTTCTTTGCGACGGCCGCAAGCCTGCCATTCAGACGGTTTCGCAAGACCGACGTCGAGGCCGTCCGCGACAAGAAAGCTAAGACGCCGGCGGCGGCCGACAAGCTCGTCAAATACTTGCGCGCCCTTTTCACCTGGGCGATCGCGGAAAACCACGTCGAGATTAACCCGGCCACTGGCGTTAGAAAACTCAATTCTAGTTCGAAGGGCTGGCACAGTTGGACGGCGACAGAGGTTGCGAAGTATCGCGAAACCCACGCCCCCGGCACCCGTGCGCGTTTCGCTCTGGAACTGATGTTCAACACCGGTGCGCGCGTGTCCGACGCCTGCCGGCTTGGCAGGCAGCATGAGATCGACGGCGGCCTAAAGTGGACCGCTTGGAAAAACCGCGCGAGGTCCCCCGTGGCGATCGAGATCCCGATGCGGCCCGAGCTGCGCCGCGCCCTGGCGATCACTAACCAAGTCGGCGATCTGACTTACCTGATCACAAGCCACGACACCCCGTTCACGCCGCGCGGCCTCGGTAACAAGATGCGTGAGTGGTGCGATGAGGCCGGACTTCCAAATTGCTCGGCGCACGGCCTTCGGAAGGCCGCCGCAAACGAGCTCGCCGACAACGGGGCAACGGCAGTCGAACTGATGGCCATCTTCGGCTGGACTCGCATCGAGACCGCCGAGGCCTACGTCCGCGCTGCTGACAAGAGACGGCGGTCGGCCAACGCCTTCGCGCGGCTCGACGACTACAGAAAGAGCAATAGTGTCTCACTTTTGGGCCCAAAGCGGCGGGCTGGGACAAAATCTAGAAAAAGGCAAGGAAAATCAAATGGATAAAATGCGGGTGGTGGGCCCACCAGGACTTGAACCTGGAACCAGACCGTTATGAGCGGTCGGCTCTAACCAATTGAGCTATGGGCCCACGTGCCGCCTCATAGCAGGCGGATCGTTTCCGTCAAATGATCAGCCGTTGCGCGCAGCTTCTTCCAGCTGGGCGAGTTCGGCCTCGGCTTTGAGCGCGCGCTCGCGCCATTCCTCGATCGAGAGGCCCTCGACGCGCCCAGCCGGCGCGGAGATGCTCTCAGCCGGCTCTAGGGCCAAATTCATGAGGCGGGCGTGGAGGGCGACGAGATAGTCATTGTCGTCGGGGTTCAGCTTTCCCGCCCGCCAGTCGTTGAGGATGCGGTTGAGCTCGAGCGTGGTTTCATCGTTGATGTCGCCACGGGCGAGGAGTTCGGCGACGAGTTGATCCGGCTGCAATTGCGATCCTTCCGTTTATTTCGCCCGGACCATAAAGGAGGCCGCCCGCCGCGTCACGCCTTGGGGAAGGGCTTACTGAGGAAACGCGACCCTTTGACGCCGAACCGCCAGGGCACCTCGGCCGCCTTGGTGATCCCGATGCGCGGGCCTACGAGAAGTTCGGCCGGGTGGCGTGGCAGGGTCAGCTGAAACGGCACGCCGTCCGGCATTCGCCCGTCCAGCTCGCCGGTGACGGAAAGGGCGGTGCAGAGCTTTCCCGGCCCGGAGCAGAGCGCGCGGATGTCTTCGAGACCCCGCCGCTCGCGCATCATGCCGATCTCCATGGTCGGCTCGATGGCGCGGATCAGCACCGCGCTGGCGCCGCGGCAGACGAAATTGAGGCACCAATGGATGCCGTAGGATCGATAGACGTAGACCCGGCCCGGTCCGGCGAACATCGCCCCGTTGCGCGGCGTCGGGCCGCGAAACGAATGTGAGGCAGGATCGTCGGGGTGGTAGGCTTCCGTCTCGACGATCAACCCGCCGACACCGTTCACAAGGAGAGTGGCGCCAAGCAGCGCAGGGGCCACGGTGGCCGCATCGCGGTCGAGAAAGGCGGTCACGGACATTGCGTCAGTGTGGCGGTCGTTCGGGCCGGCCGCAATTGGGATCGGTGGTTGATTGGCATGATCGGGCTGTGGCACAAACCGCGCCATGTCGAACAGCCTCAAATTCGGAACGAGCGGCCTGCGGGGCCTTGCAACTGATCTGGTGGGTGAGGAGAGCCGGCGCTACGCCGCTGCCTTCGTCGCGCATCTCAAGGGCAGCGGGCCCGTCACGCAGGTCTTGGTCGGTCGCGATCTACGCGCTAGCAGTGCGGAGATCGCGGCGTCGGCCATCGCAGCGGTTGGTGTGGAGGCCGTCGATTGCGGCGAGGTGCCGACGCCGGCGCTGGCCCTCGAGGCGATGCGGCGCGGCGTCCCAGCCATCATGGTCACCGGCAGCCATATCCCCGCCGACCGCAACGGCCTCAAATTCTATCGCGCCGATGGCGAGATCGATAAGACCGACGAAGCCGGCATTCTCGCCGCGCTAGGCCCGGCGCCGTCGAGCAACCGACCGGCGACTGAGGAACCCGCGGCGATTGCCCGCTACGCCGCCCGCCACGCTGCCCTGTTGTCGCATGATGCGTTCAAGGGCTGGCGGATTGGCGTGTGGCAGCATTCCGCCGTGGCGCGCGATCTGTTCGTCAGCGCAGTCGAGGCCTTCGGCGCCGAAGTGGTTTCGCTGGGGCGCTCCGACATTTTCGTTCCCGTCGATACCGAGGCGGTGAGTGCGGAGACCGCCGCCGAGCTCGCGAATTGGGTCGAGTCGCGGAAGCTCGACGCCATCATCTCGACCGATGGCGATTCCGACCGGCCATTGCTGGTCGACGATGAAGGCCACCTCGTGCGCGGCGACGTCATCGGCATACTGACGGCGCGGTTCCTTGGCGCCGATGCCGTGGTCACGCCTGTCACGTCCAATTCTTCGATCGAAGGGACGGGCTATTTCAAGCAGGTGATCCGCACCAAGGTCGGCTCGCCGTTTGTCATTGCGGGTATGAGCGAGGCCAAGGGCGTCGTGGTCGGCTTCGAGGCGAATGGCGGCGTGCTGCTTGGGACGGATGTGGCGATCAACGGCACGACGATATCGGCACTGCCGACACGCGACGCGCTGCTGCCCATCCTCTGCGTTCTCGGTGCGGCGCGCGCCGCGGCAACGACGGTGTCGAAGCTCGTTGCAACATTGCCGCCGCGCTTCGCGCGCAGCGATCGGCTTGAGCATGTGCCGCAGGAACGGAGTGCCGCGCTGCTCGACATGTTGCGGTCGGACGCCGCGGGCTTTCTTGCCGCCCAGGGCACGATCGGCGCGATCTCGACTATCGATGGGCAGCGCTACGAACTCACATCGGGCGACGTGATCCACTACCGCCCTTCGGGCAATGCGCCGGAGCTGCGCTGCTACACCGAAGCGGCGACTGCGGCGCGTGCGGAGGAGCTGCTGAGCTGGGGGCTAAAGGCGGCCGAGGCCGTCGTTCGCTAGCCCCGTGCCACGACAAACGCCGCCGCGCTCGCCATGATCGCACCGGCGGTTCGGTTGAGGCGCCGGATCGCTATAGGGCTGACGAACATGTCGCGCGCCCAGGCGGCGAGGGCCGCGTAGCCTGACGCTACCGCGAGCAGGACGACCACGACGATTGTCGTGAGTTCAGCGAAGCCTAACGCGGTGATCGGGCGGTCGAGCGGCACTACCGTCGGCAGTAGTGCCAGATAGAACACGATGGTCTTGGGGTTGCCCATGGTCAGCGCGAAGCCGGCCAGGAAGGTGCGCAGCCACGGCTCCTTCTTGCGCGGTCCCAATTGCTCCGAGCCCGGTTTGGCGGTCCAGAACTGCCAGGCGATGTAGAGCAGATAAAGTGCACCGGCCCAGCGAACGACGATGAAGATCGGCCCGAAATAGGTAGCAATCGCGGCAAGGCCGAACAGGGCGAAGACAAGGTAGATCAAATCGCCGACGAGGATGCCGAAGATCATCGGCATGGCGGTCCAGAACCCACCGCCCAACGCCCGCGCGACGATCGCGGCAACGCCCGGCCCGGGCACCAGCACGGCCACGAAATAGGCAATGGTGAACGCGATTAGGGTCAGCAGATCCAAGATGGGTTCCTCAGCCTCTGGGGCAGCGTGCCAGCACGTTGGGGTATCCGGCATCGCGGACGATCACCAGAATATCGTCCGACGGCCGGTACAATTGAACATGCTGGTTGGCGAGGCTGAGCGCCAGCGCGCGCTGCTGGTCGGCTGCTTCGCCGGTCTTGTCGGGCCCCAGCCCGATCGCCTCGAAATAGCCAAGTGGGTCGGTGTGCTCGGCGAAGGTGGCGCCGGCGATCAGAGTGTAGATCTGCTGAAACTCGCTTTTGATCGGCTTGGCCGACAGCGTCATGGTGATTGGATTGGGCGAGGCGAGGGTTAGCACGCCGAGGCCCTTGCAGAATCTCTCGCTGTCGGCGCCGTAGGTTTCGACGCCGGTCTTGGCGCCCGGCCCGCTGAGCCGCACCCAACTCCCCGCGATGTCCTTGAGGACGACGGCACCCAGCCGCGCCGTCAGGAAGTCCTGCTCCGACAGCCCTCCCGCAAAGACCGAATAGGCGCGCTGCGCCTGGTCGGCGATGGTTTCGGCAGCGCTGGCGGACCCCAGTGAGACGACGAAGGCAAGAACGGCAAAGCTTAGGCGCATGAACGACTCCGGAGAACGGCGGACCCTATGCGAGCGGGGCCGCCTGCTCAACCATCGTCAAGCGAGGGTTGCGAGCCGCTCGAACAGCAAATTGAAGAAACCCTCATCGTCGCCGGAGCGCAGATAGTTGACGTTCTTGACCCGGCCGGTGACGCCCCACCAGTCGACCACGGTCATGCCGCGGGTCAGCTCGCTTTGCGTCTCGATGGCGACATTGACGTGCTTGCCCTTGAACAGTGCCGGTTTCAGCAGATAGGCAATGACGCACGGATCGTGCAGCGGCCCACCCTCCCAGCCATATTTGGCCTCGTCGAACCGCTCGAAGAATTCCAGCATTTCTGCCGTCGCCACGCCGGTGCGGTTGCCCAGCGTGCGGAAGCGTTCGACGCGCGCTTTCGTGGCGAGCATGAAATGCGAAACGTCGAGCGGGACCTGGGTGATGGGGATGCCCGAATGGAACACTAGGTCGGCGGCCTCTGGATCGACATAGATGTTGAATTCGGCTGCCGGGGTGGTGTTGCCACCCTCGAACAGGCCGCCGCCCATCAGGACAATCTCCTGCACTCGCGCGACGATATCGGGCGCCTTCACGAAAGCCATGCCCAGATTGGTCAGCGGCCCGAGCGCACAAAGCGTCACGGTCTTCTCTGGCTCGCGGCGCAGGGTTTCGACGATGAAATCGACACCGTGCTGCTGCTCCAGCTTCAGCTTGGGGTCGGGAAGGTCGGGGCCGTCGAGGCCGCTCTTGCCGTGCACATATTCGGCGGTGACCAGAGTGCGGCGCATCGGGCGCTCGCAGCCGGCATAGACGGAGACACCGGCTTTGCCCGAGAGCTCGACGATCTTCAGCGCGTTGGTGGCGTTTTGCTTGAGCCCGACATTTCCGGCGACGGCGACGAT
>JBDSHC010000092.1:0-8973 GCA_039918675.1 Devosia sp. | reverse complement strand
CGAAGCTGATCATCATCGGACTTGCACCCGGAATGAAGGGCGCGAACCGAACCGGCCGTCCCTTCACCGGCGACTATGCGGGTGACCTCCTCTACGCAACACTCAGCAAATTCGGCCTCGCCACCGGCACTTATGCGCAGACCCCGAGCGACGGGCTGGAACTGCACCGGACGCTGATCGCCAATGCCGTGGCCTGCGTGCCGCCCGAGAACAAGCCGACGCCGTTGGAGCAAAAGACGTGCCGGCAGTTTCTGGTAAAGCGTCTCGCCGAACAGAAGCCCCTCGCCTATCTGGCGCTGGGCCGTATCGCTCATGACTCGCTGCTCACATCGCTAGGCGAGAAGAAGTCAGCGAACGCGTTCGCGCATGGCGCCGAGCATGAACTGAGCAACGGCGCCCGCCTGTTCGATAGCTACCATTGCTCGCGTTACAACACGAATACCGGCGTGCTGACGACAGCGATGTTCGAGGACGTGGTCGGGCGCGCCGCGGCGTTCGTTAGCTCGCCTTTTTGATCGCAGCTTTCAGCGTTTCATCGATCCGCGTCTGCCAGCCGTCGCCGGTCGCCTTGAAATGCTCGACGACATCGGGGCTCAGACGAAGGGACACCGGGATTTTGGTCGGGGCTTTCTGGGCGCCGCGAAGCTTTGGGAACGCTTTAAGGATATGCGGCGGCAGCACCTCTTCCGCTGGTCGCGCATCCTTGAAGTCCTGTTCGGTCCACTCCGGGTTGTCGTCATCGAAGACAACCTCGGGCCTCACGTCTGATTTACGGGACATTGCGATCCATTTCCTTATCGTGGGCACGTCTCAAACTGATCGCTCGCACGCGCTCGCCTCGTGTTGTGAACGCAAAGCAATAGGTCTCGCCGTCGATCAATCCCCAAGCCCTGAAGCGTTCCTCACCATAGTCGAAGCGTAGATCGCGCTTAAGGCTAAGTGTCTCCATCTCTGCCGCACGCTTTAGCGAGATTTTGTGCTTGGTTAGATTGGTCGCTTCCTTGTCGGGATCGAACTCGATCTCCATGGCAAAATAGGCCCCCGGCCCCTATTTTGCAATCAAATTGTATATACAAATAAATATCAGCCGTGCTTCAGCAGCCGCGACTTTTCGCGGTTCCAGTCGCGGTTCTTTTCGGTCTCACGCTTGTCGAAATTCTTTTTGCCCTTGGCGAGGCCGATCAAAATCTTGGCGATGCCGCGGTCATTAAAATAGAGTTTTAGGGGAATGATGGTGTTGCCGGAGCGGTCGACGCCTTCGGTGAGCCTGACCAGATCTTTCCTTGATACGAGCAATTTACGCGGCCGCTTTTCGGCGTGGTTGAAGCGGTTGGCCTGCACGTATTCCGGAATGTTGGCATTGATCAGCCATAGTTCGCCCTTCTCGGGCGAGGCGTAGCTTTCGGTGATTTGCGCCTTGCCGGTTCGCAGCGACTTCACCTCGGTGCCGGTCAGCATGATGCCGGCTTCGAGCGTGTCGAGGATCTCATAGTCGTAGCGGGCGCTGCGGTTCTCGGCCACCGCGCCGGTCACGATCATGGTGGGCTTGTTCGGTTCTTTGGCCATGATGCTTAGTTGGGGAGTAGCCCTGCATGCGACAAGGCGGCGTCGATCGCTTCCTCATTGCTCTTGCTGATCGGCACCACCGGCAGGCGGAACTCATTGCGGCACAGACCGAGCTTGCTGACGGCGTATTTGATGCCGCCCGGATTGTTCTCGAGGAACAGCGCCTTGTGTAGCGGCACCAGCTTGTCCTGCAGCATCAGGGCCGCGACATAATTGCCCTGCTGGCAGGCATTTTGAAACTGCGAGCTGAGCTTGGGTGCAACGTTCGAGGTCACCGAGATGCAGCCCGTGCCGCCATGGGCATTGAAGCCCAGCGCGGTCATGTCTTCGCCCGAGAGCATGACGAAATCCGGCCCGAGCCTGGAGCGGGTCATCGAAGCCTTCTCCATGCTCGCGGTCGCGTCCTTGGTGCCGATAATGTTGGCATGCGCGTCGCGCAGCCGCAGCATCGTCTCGACGGTGATATCGACCACGGTGCGGCCCGGCACCGAGTACAGCAGGATCGGCAGCGACGTCGCCTTGGCGACGGCCGAGAAATGCTGGAACAGGCCTTCCTGCGTCGGCTTGTTGTAGTAGGGCACAACCGACAGCACCGCGTCGGCACCGATGTCTTCGGCGAAGCGGGTCAGCGACACCGCCTCGTCGGTCGAGTTTGAGCCGGCGCCAGCGATAATGGGTACGCGTCGGTCAGCGACTTCTACCGAAATCTCGATGATGCGGCGATGCTCCTCATGCGTCACCGACGGGCTTTCGCCAGTGGTGCCGACCGGAACCAAGCCGTGCGAGCCTTCCTTGATCTGCCAGTCGACGAACGTGGCAAAGGCTTTCTCGTCCACGGCCCCGTCAGCGAACGGAGTGAGCAGTGCCGTGATCGAGCCTCTAAACATTTCGGGAAATTCCTCAGTTTTTGATCGTCCGGCGCGCCTTGCGGGCCGGTTGACAGATTGTGGCCGCAGCGTTTCCGCCCTTTGGCCATAGTCGCGCACCATAGTTTCAACTGTTCGGCGGAACAAGCAGAGAGCCGCAGGACAACCCATAGCAAGGCCCGAAGTGCTTAACCGCATGACCGGGGACCGAGCAGCAAGGTTTTGTTCACCCTCAAGGGGGACAATCGAAGGCTGCAAGGGTGGGGGCACCTTGTTGGAAGTGTTTTGAGGACCAACAGGACAACACCATGTTCACTGCGCTGGGGAGCCCGAAGGGTGCCCTGATCGGCCTTTCGGCCGCCGCACTGATCATCGCGATCACCTATTCGCTCCATGCGGCGCCCGCGCCGGCCGTGGCCGCGTTCGTGCAGCCCATGCCTGCGCCCAAAGCTGTCCAGGTGGCCGAAGCGAATTCGATCGATAAGCTCATCACCGGATCGGTAGGCGCGGTCCCCTCGCCCGCCCCCGACACGGCCATGCCTCAGATGCCGAGCGGTTCGGCCGGATTTATCGACGCGCTGAAGCTCCTGAAGGCCAAGCAGTATGGGGATGCCTACGCGGCGGCGCGCGGGCTCGCCAGCTCGGTCGAGCGGCGGACCGTGCAGTGGGCGGCCATCACTTACGGCAATGGCGAGATCTCCCCTGCGACGGTCAAGGCCTTCGAGACGGACGCTCCCGACTTCGTCGATGCCGGCCTGTTCAAGACGCGGATCGAGCAGGCGCTTACCAAGAGCAAGGCGACCGATGGCGAGCTGATCAAATATCTGAGCGGCGCGATGCCTAATACGCTCGACGCCCAGATCGCCCTCGCCTCCGCCTATCTCGACGATGGCCAGAAGAGCCGCGCGGCTTCCATCGCGCGATCGATCTGGGTCGATGAATATCTCGACAAGGGGACCGAGACCAAAGTGCTCGCTGCGCTGGGATCGCTCCTGACCCAGAAAGACCATTGGGCGCGCGCCGAGCATTTGATGATGCATGATCGGGCCAGCGGCGTAGACCGTCTGATCCAGTTCATGTCCCCGGCGCAGAAGTCGCTGGCGGTGGCCCGCAATGCCGTGGCGCGCAACGACAAGAACGCCAAGGCGCTGCTCGACGCAGTGGACCCGGCCTATCAGGACAATTCGATCTACAATTTCTCCCGTGCCCAGCGGGCCCGCCAGTTCGAATTGTGGGACGATGCGATCGCCTATCTCAACAAGGGCAAGGCCAGCGATCCCGATAGCGCCGAGTGGTGGTATGAGCGCCAGTCGCTGACGCGGCTGCTGCTGGGCAAGGGTGATGCGAAGCGCGCGTATGCGGCAGCTGCTGGCTATACCGCCGGACCGGATGGCCGCGTGGTCGAAGCCCGGTTCCATTCCGGTTGGATCGCGCTGAGCTTCCTCAAGGACGCGAAGACGGCGGCGGGCCATTTCGCCAATATGGCCAAGCTCGCGACGCTGCCGGATTCGGTGACGCAGGCGAATTATTGGCTCGGCCGCGCGCTGACGAAGAGTGGCGACGCCGCTGGTGCCAAGGCCGCCTACAATGTCGCGGCAGGCTACCCAACCATCTATTACGGCCTGCTCGCACGGCAGGAGCTCGGACTGAAGCCGGTTGAGCTACGCGCCATGCCGCAATGGCATGACAGTGAGGCGGCGTTCAATGCTCGCGAGATCGTGCAGGCCGTCACGCTGCTGGCGGCGAATGGCGAGAAGGACAAAGCCGGCGCGCTGTTGCGCGATCTGGCGCAGACGCTCAAAGCGGGCGGTGATCTCGTGCTGGCGGCGCGGCTGGCACAGACCTTCGACGCACACCATCTGGCGATTTCGATCGCCGACATCGCAGACAAGCGCGGCGTGCCGATGGATCTGTTCAGCTTCCCCAAGGACGGGCTGCCCAGCACCAAACTCGCCTCGGTCGATAGCGCCGCCATCTATGCGATTGCGCGGCAGGAGAGCCGGTTCCAGATCAACGCGGTGTCGTCGAGCGGCGCCCGCGGGCTGATGCAGCTGATGCCGGGGACGGCGAAGGACACGGCCAAGAAAATGGGCATCGACTATTCGGCTGCCAAACTGACGACCGATCCCGACTACAATACGCAGATCGGCTCCACCTATTTGGGGACGCAGCTCGAGACCTATACGGGCTCCTTGCTGCTCGCTGCAGCCGCCTACAATGCCGGACCAGGCAACGCCAATAAGTGGATCACCGCGTTCGGCGACCCGCGCGCCGACAGTGTCGATCCGGTGGTCTGGGTCGAGCTGATCCCGTTCCAGGAAACGCGCAAATATGTGCAGCGCGTGTTCGGCAATTACATGGTCTACCGCGCCCGGCTCGGCCATGCCGATCTGGACCTCGCCAAGGCCATGCACTCGATCGGCGGCTGACGCGCCGCGGCCGCTCTGCTAGCCTTGGGCATGTCCAGGCTTCGCGCAATTCCCGACGACCACAAGGCGCTGCTGGCGCTGCCGATCCGCAAGGTGACCATCGGCGCCGCGTCGTCGCGGATGGCGGTCCATGTCGGTGGCGCGCTCAGTCCCGGCCGCATCCCGCTCATCTGTGTCGCCGGCTACAATCGCAATATGGCCGACTGGCTCGATTTTGCCGGCCTCGGTCCGCAGGCTTTGCCGGTCTCG
The DNA here is from genome assembly GCA_039918675.1 of Devosia sp. Classification (GTDB taxonomy): domain Bacteria; phylum Pseudomonadota; class Alphaproteobacteria; order Rhizobiales; family Devosiaceae; genus Devosia_A. The sequence continues at coordinate 3,863 of JBDSHC010000092.1, read as the reverse complement.
ACACCAATCGTCCTCGTCGATCTCAAGGGGCGTGGGCGTTCGAGCGACCGGCCGACTGCCAGTGAGTATTCATCGCTTGCCGATGCCGACGATCTCATCGAACTGACGCGGGCGCTGGCCATCGAGCGCGCGATCTTCGTCGGTCAGGGCTATGGCGGACAAGTGCTCATGGCGCTCGCCGCGAAGCGGCCGTCGCTGATGGCCGGCACGGTGCTGATCGACTCCGGCCCCGTGTCGGACTCCCGCGGTCTTGTACGCTTACGCGCGACGCTCAACGATCTGACCGGCGTACGCGGCGACGCAAGCCTCAAGCCAATGCTGCGCCGAATGGTGACGGCCGACTATCCTGCATTGGCCGAGCATCTGCTCGATGATGCGGCGCTACGGAGCCACTACGTCGATAAACGCGGGCGGCTGCAACCGCTGTTCGACCCAGCACTGATCAAGCTGCTCGAACCATTCGATCTCGACGACGTGCTGGTGGCACAGTGGCCGTTGTTCGACGCGCTCGCCTCGGCGCCCTTGATGATGATGCGCACTCAACTGACGCAGCAGCTGCGACGCGAAACGTTCGAGGAGATGATGAAGCACCGGCGCGACGCCGAGGCCTTCGTTATCGAGAACCAAGGCTCCCCTGCCCTGCTCGACAATCCGGACGATGTACAGCCAATCGCCGACTTCGTGCGCCAGGTGGTGAGCGGTCGGAAAGCCGCCTAGCCCTCGACGGTCTCAGCGAGGCGGCGCGCCTGATCCTGCCAGATCTCACGGCCGATGCGCCCACGCGCGAAGACGTGGTTCTCCATCCACAGCACTTCGGTCTCGTCCCACCCAGCGATCTGGTGGAAGTGGTAGATGCCCAGATTGTTGAGCGTTGATTCATCGAGCTCGGTCAGCCCGTCGACCTGCTTCAAATCATCCTTGCGGCCACCGCGCGGACGCGGCAGGCCGATGGGCTTGTTGGTGTTAGCTGTGATCACCGGATCGATACCAGCCTGCGCCAGGACCTGTTCGACTGCGGTCTGCGCGGCAGCGACTGCGGCGCCGACATCGGAAAGCTCCGGCGCACCCGGCATCGCACGGGCCCGAACGCGGCTCCAGCCGCCTTCGATGGCACGCATCGCGGCGTCCTCGTCATGAGTGGCGCGCGGCGGCGGAACTACTGCAGCCGTTATGGGCGGAGGCACCTGTGTGGTTGGCTCAGCAGCGGCGGGCGCCGGTTCAACAGCGACGGCAGGCGGCAATGCCCGCTCCGCGACAACCGGAAGGTCCATTGCCGGTGCCGCAGGCTCCAGCAAGATTTCCAACGCCGCTTCGGGCAGCGGATCGGTCTTTCCCGCCGTGACTTTGGTAGCAGCGCGGCCGCGAATCTCGCCGGTCCACGCCTGGCCGGGGATCGTCGAGGGCATCGCAGTGAATGGCACTGCCGGAACCGGCTCGGGCTGCGGCAGAGTAGCTACTGGGGGTGGTACCGGAAGAGCAATCTCGACCACCGGTTCAACAACCGGTGTCGGCGCGACTGCGATCTCGGCCATTGGCACAAGAGGTTGCTCGAGCGGCGTCAGGGCGATCGCGTCCGGCACCGGAACAGCCGCCGGCGCGAACACCGGGCCCGGCTCAACGAGAACCGGTGGGATGGGGTCACTCAAGACGGGGGCAGCCATTGCAGGCGCCTGTTCCGGTTGCGGCGCGACAGCGACTTCCAGTGCCGGAGCGGGAGGCATTGGCTGCACCGGCAGCGGAGCGATCACCGGCGCCTTGACCAATGCTTCCGCTTCACCTTTGACCGCGGCAAGCCGGTCGGCTGGAATGACGTTCTCGACCCGTTTGGCCGGGCGCACCGTGAGCCGATGCGCGAGATAACCGATCGCCCATCCCGCCATATAGGCGAGGGACAGCAGCGCGGCGATTTCGGCGATGTGGATGACGCTGGCCATATTGGTGAGGTTACTTCTTGCCCGGCGAGAAACTGAACCAGCCAGCGCCGAGCCCGATCACCAGCGCGCCGACCATATAGAGCCAGTAGTTTTCGAGCAGGTACATCAGCGAGTCCAGCGACACCGGATCACTCCTTCGAAATCGAGAAGACGATGCGCCGGTTCTGCGCCTTGCCTTCCTTGGTGTCGTTGGAGGCGATGGGTTGAGACTCGCCATAGCCTTCGGCGTAGAGCCGCTCAACCGCAACGCCTCTCTCGATCAGCGCTTCGACCACCGTCTCGGCGCGAGCCACCGACAGAGCGAGGTTGATGTCCTCGGCGCCATCGGCGTCGGTATGGCCTTCGACATGCACCGACGCATCGGCACAGATCCCTAGATCGAGCGCCAGCTCGTCGATCACCGGCAGCGACCCCTTGGTCAGCGTCGCACTGCCCGATTCAAAGACGATGGCGTTGCGCAAAGCGAGAGCCGTCACCCGGTCGCGGCAGATGTCGATCGGCGGCAGCAGATCGATCGAGACCGACCAATCGGCCGCGTTGGGCAGCGTCGCGATGTTGGCGGTTAGCGCTGCAGCGAGTTCGGGTGTTTCGGTTTTGCCGCGCAGCCACCATTTGCTGCCGTCGAAACCTAGCCGCCCTTCGCTGAGACGAAGCAGTACGTTGAGCCCCATCGAGGCGCTGGACATGAAGTCGTCAGGCAGGCCCGTCTGCGGCAAGAGATTGTCGGTCGGCACTCCGCCTGCAAGCACTCCCAGAAAGACGGCTGTCGCCGCTTCTGGCACGCCACCCTTCAGGTTCACCGGCCCGCTCAGCGTCCGGCTGGCTTCGAAAATCAGATTGGGCGGCAGCGGATCGACCATTTCGAGGCTGCGCTCGGCCACCGGCTCCTCTGAGGACGCAGCAGGCTCGGACGATGCAGCAGGCTCCGACGAGCTTACGGCCTCGGGCAAGGTGGCCTGCTCGGATGATGACATCTCCGACGATGACGGTTCCGACGACGTCGACGGCTCGGATGAAGACATGGCCTCCGACGATGGCTCTGACGATGTAACAGCTTCGCTCGATGAGGATGCTTCAGACAAGAGCTCGTCGCTCCTCGGCGGTTCCGACGAAGCGGCTGCCGGTGGCAAATAGCCTGAAATGGCGCTGGTCCACAGCGAGCCACCGCGGCTGCCTTTGAGGAGCGCGGCAACCGCCGCCTCGCCATCGGCCTGTGCCGCAACAGTGCCGGTCAGCACCCATTTGCTGCCGTCGAAATTGGCCTTGCCCTCACTGAGGTGAGACAGCGCATCGAGACCGGCGAAGACGTCGTCCGAGAAGCCGGCGGGCTCGCCGGATGCGATGACAGTCGTATCCCGGCCGATGGTGCCGGCGCGAACGGTGACGATCGCCTTCAAAGATTCGCTGGGCAGATAGCCCCCCAGATCCATGCCGCCGCTGGACACTTTGGTAGCGGTCCAGAGGTAGGGCGTGACGGCTGGTGCAGAATCGCGCGCCTGGATGGTCACGAGCCAGTTGGCAGCGTTGATCTTGCCACTCAGCGCCGTCTGGATTGCGTCGCGCATCTTTGCGTCGGCAACATCGCCGGTGAGCGACCAGCGCGTCCCGGAGAGGCCGAGTGAGCCTTCGTCTAGAGCGAGCAGCGCCTCGAGACCGGCCAAAGCGCTGGTCTCGAAATCGTCCGGCGAGCCTGCCCCGAGCACACTGGCGTCGAGGCTATTGGGGGCATTGGTCTTGACCAGGCCCTTGAACTCATCAGTGGGTGCGAAGCCGGTGACGCTGATGCTGTCACCCGACTTTTGCGCCCGCCAGACATAGGGCGAGATGATCGGAAGCGATGGGAGTCGGACCTTGTAGCTCCAGCCCAGCGTGCGGAGGCCCGCGGCGGAATAGGCCGCGTCTGCAGCAAAACCTTTTCGCGGGCTGCCG
>JBDSHC010000091.1:0-24455 GCA_039918675.1 Devosia sp. | reverse complement strand
AGCCGACCTATCTCGCCGCGCTCTTCGGGGCGGTCACCGGATATGGCGTCATGATCCTTGCGATGACGGCGACGCCCCTTGCAATGGCAGAGAGCGATCATGGGCTCGGTGAGACGGCAACCGTGATCCAGCTTCATGTGCTTGGGATGTTCTTGCCGTCGTTCGTCACCGGTTCGCTCATCGCGCGGTTCGGCGTGTTACGTGTGATGCTCGCCGGCGTGCTGCTGCTGACCGGTCACGTCCTGCTCACCCTCTCAGGTACAGGCTTCTCTTCGTTTGCGTCGGCCCTGATCTTCCTCGGTGTCGGTTGGAACTTTCTCTACATCGGTGGAACGACGCTTCTGACGACCACCTATGCCGCAGTCGAAAGGGGCAAGGCGCAGGCGACGAATGATCTCACAATTTTCCTTGTCGGACTGGCTGCCTCGCTCAGCGCCGGCTTCCTGCAAAATAGCGTGGGCTGGCAAGCGATGAACCTGATGCTTCTGCCGTGGCTCGCAATCGCGGCAGCCGCGATCGTGTGGAAGGCGTTTTCGTCCAGGACGTGGGCAATCGTTCGAGCGGCGTAGTCTTAAGTGCGCGCGATCTCGTGGCGCGTTCGACTTAAGGCTGCTGCGGAAGGAACTGCTTCACATGGACCACGCTGCACGAGTTGAGCAGCTAGTGCGGGTCCCCTAGCCTGCCCAGCGGATGAGTCAGCAACGCCCGCCAGATAAGCAGCGCAGCAACCGCTATCGGAAGGAGCCAATAGATAAGCGGCGGCAGGTCTTCCAAACCGGAGGCCGCTTGCCATAGTCGACCCAGAAGGCCGCGCATCAGTGTATATGACCGCCCATAGCCTCGAGGAGTAGACGTGTCCATGAGTCAGCGCGTGGCAGTCGGGCTGTTAGCGTCGATAGATTGCCCATCCAGCGACAGTCGCGAGGGCGATCCAAACGAAAATGATGAAGGTGAGCCCGACGCGGCTCACCGGCTTGTCCCGCTTCACGGCCTCGGCCCGGTACTCCTCCATGAGCGGAGGTGGGATCAGCCTGACGACGATCAGGATGCCGACCGGCACGATCAGGAGATCGTCCAGGTACCCGAGCACCGGGATAAAGTCGGGGATCAGATCGATTGGGGAAAGTGCATAGGCCGCCACGGCTCCTGCCAGGAACTTGGCGTACCAAGGCGTGCGAGGATCGCGAGCGGCGATCCACAAGGCCACTACGTCCCGCTTGAGGGCCTTGGCCAATGCTTTCAAATTCGCGATCAACGTCACCTACTTGAAACGGACGCTCGGATTTGGAGACCGACCAGCAACGTTTAGTGGACATGTTCGGTCGTGCAGAGACAGTGGTCGGCTAGCGCCTCGATAATCCGGCAATCACAAACTCGGCCATGGCCGCACTCTCCACCAGGCGCGTCAGCTCGGCTTTCAGCGCCTGAAGCGACGCAATGCGGCGCTCAACCTCTGCCAAATGCGCCTTGGCGATGCTGTCCGCCTTGTGGCAGGATTCCTGGGGCGCTGCATTCATCGTCAGAAGCTCGCGAATATCGTTCACGTCGAATCCCAGTTCGCGCGCATGGCGGATGAAGTTGAGCCGGTCCACCTCGGCTTGGGCGTACCGGCGCCGTCCGCTCGCCGTTCTGGGTGCCGGTGGCAACAGCCCAATCTGCTCGTAAAAGCGGATCGTGGGCACCTTGACGGCCGTACGCTTGGCCAGTTCGCCGATCGGCAATTCCATTGAAATTGGTCCTTGACCCTCTAGTGACTAGAGGCCCTAACACGCCGGTAGCCCGAATTGAAGGACCGCCCGATGGCCGATGCAGCAACGATCAAGGCCCGCTACCGCGTCGGCGGTATGGACTGCGCTGCCTGTTCCCAGAAGATCGAAACGGCGGTCGGCCGGCTGCCCGGTGTCTCGGACGCCGGGGCATCGTTCACGGCAGGAACCCTGCACGTCATGCACGACGGAACGGTGCAGAAAGGAGCGGTCGAACGGGCGGTCAAGAGTCTGGGCTATTCTATCGGCCCGGCCGACGGGACCTCACGCACGAGGCCCGGCACCTCGCTTGAACACAATCACGATCACGACCATGGACACGATTTCAATGCAGAGCCAGCAAACGCCGCAGGTGGTGAGCATTTCGATCTGGGGGATGGCCCTTGGTGGAGATCGCGCAAGGCACTGCTGACGTTTGCCTTTGCCGTAGCCCTGGCCATCGCCTATGGCGTGAGCCTGCTCGTACCGCAGATTGGCCACTGGGCGTTTCTGGCTGCTCTAGCGGTGGGTTTGGTTCCGATCGCTCGACGGGCACTGGCCGGCGCTTTCGGTGGAACTCCGTTCTCGATCGAAACCCTGATGACCATCGCCGCCGTCGGCGCGGTCATCATCGGTGCTACCGAAGAAGCGGCAACCGTGGTGCTGCTGTTCCTCGTCGGCGAACTACTCGAAGGTGTGGCTGCCAGGCGAGCCCGCGCGAGCATTCGTGGACTGACCAATCCGGTTCCCAAAACCGCTCTTCTCGAGGAGAACGGCCAACACCGCGAAGTACCAGCCGAAACCCTCGGAGTGGGCGCGACGATCCTAGTACGGCCGGGTGACCGTATTCCGGCCGATGGCCAGATCATCGAGGGCAGCAGCGCCATCGATGAGTCCCCGGTCACGGGAGAGAGCGTGCCCACCCGGAAGGGCCGGGGCGACGAGGTGTTCGCCGGAACCATCAACATAGAGGCGGTCCTGCGCGTGCGGGTCACCGCCGCTGCAACGGACAACACCATCGCCCGGGTGGTGAAATTGGTCGAGGAAGCCCACGAGAGCAAGGCGCCCACGGAGCGCTTCATCGATCGCTTCTCGAGGGTCTATACGCCAGGTGTCTTGGTCGTCGGTGCCTTGGTGGCAATAGTCCCACCCCTGCTGTTTGGGCAGTCGTGGGGCGAGTGGGCCTACAAGGGCCTCGCGGTGCTGCTCATCGGCTGCCCCTGTGCTCTCGTGATTTCCACCCCAGCTGCAATTGCCGCCGGCCTTTCGGCGGGTGCGCGACGCGGGCTACTCCTGAAAGGCGGCGCGGTCCTCGAAGGCCTGCGAAAGGTCACAGTCGTGGCACTCGACAAGACCGGGACACTGACTCAGGGCAAGCCTGTGGTGACCGATATTGTAGCGCTCGAGGGAAGCGAAGCGCAGATTCTTTCCCTTGCCGCAGCGCTTGAAACCGGCTCGAGCCACCCCTTGGCCGTCGCAATCTTGGCGCGTGCCAGGGAAGTAAATGCGCTAGTACCACCGGCCGCGGAAGCCAAGGCCATTGCCGGCAAGGGCGTCACCGGCAGGGTCGGCGGTAAGAATGTGATGCTGACCTCGGCCCAGGCGGCATCGGAATACGCGACGCTATCGAGCGAGCACAAGGCTCGCATTGCTGCCTTCAATGATGAGGGCAAGACGGTATCCGTGCTTCTCGTTGATGCTCGCCCCGCTGGTCTCATAGCGATGCGCGATGAGCCCCGCCCGGACGCCGCTACCGGCCTCGCGGCGCTGAAGGCACGCGGCATTCGTACGATCATATTGACCGGTGACAACGCGCGCACGGCCCAGGCGATTGCCGCCCAACTCGGCATCGAGGTTCGCTCTGAATTGCTGCCAGAGGACAAGCAGCGGATCGTTCGCGAGTTGCAGAATGAAGGCGCCGTGGTGGCCAAAGTCGGCGACGGCATTAATGACGCTCCGGCGATCGCCGCAGCGGATATCGGTATTGCGATGGGCGGCGGTACGGACGTCGCGCTCGAAACCGCTGACGCAGCGATCCTTCGGGGGCGCGTCAATGACATCGCCGCAATGATCGCTTTGTCACAGCGCGTTATGGGCAACATTTCGCAAAACATTACCGTCGCGTTGGGCCTCAAGGTCGTGTTCCTCGTGACCACAATTATAGGGATCACCGGTTTGTGGCCTGCGATTTTGGCGGATACCGGCGCGACCGTGCTCGTCACGCTCAACGCCCTGCGATTGCTGAAGGCCCGGAGCTAAGGTGTCACGAGCCCTTGTCCTCCAATATTTGATCAGTCGAGTGGGCTGGACGATCCTCTTGGTGGGGCTGTTCGTCCGCGGGGTACCGTGGCCGTTGGCTTCGGGCAGTTAGTCCCACGCCCCGGATATCAGCATGCCCCTAAAGCGCAGCAATGAACTCGACGCCGATCTCGGTTCCCGATCTACGAACGACGTGTGCTTCGCGTTGCAACTCGCCCGGAATAACCAAGGTGAATATGTCCGGAATGCCAATCGGAGACTCGACCCGCAACAGCGCGCCCAAATCGGACAGGTTTCGAACCAGGCACGAAATCGTCGAGCGACCCTCGTGAAAGACGATATGAGCACCCTTCAGGGTGCGCCGACGGAGAAATCGCCGCTTGTCTTCCATATGCCGCGACCTTCCGTTCGCTAGTGCTGATGCCCCTCGGGCTCGGCCATCGCGAAGGCGATGTCTTCATTGTCGTTTCCCGCGACGAGCTTCAGGCTCGCGGCGAACTCGTGCGGTTCCTCCGGAGCGTTTGAGCTCTGTAGCCAGTGGTGGTCGCCTCCACTGGACGTAGCTCGAGCACCTCGGCGCGGCCCCCGGGCCGGTCGATGACGACGCTGGCTCGAAGACCATCGGCGTGGCGCGAGACCCGTAAACGCATGCGCTCGCCATCGGGCGTGTCGACGATCTGCAGCAGACCATCGGCTAGGCGGGTCGAGACTCTCACTGGGTCGGGCGCATGGTGGTGACCGGAAGCGTCTTCGGCAGAGGCGAACACGATTCGCGCTTCGGCCAACGCTGGCAGGTGGTCGGCAAGCTCATGGCGAAGCTGATCGGCAATGGCGTTGGCCGCGGCGAGCAGCGTGCCGTCATCCAGTGCGATCGTCAAATCGACAAACAGCCGATGGCCGATCCAGTGCGCCCGTGCCTCGACAACTTTCCGGATCCCGGCGATGTGCGCGGCGGCATGGTCAACCTCGTCGAGGACTCCAGGCTCAATTCCGTCGAGCATGCGGGTCAGGACCGATCGCGCCGACTGCCAAACGATGACGAAGATGGTCGCGGTGATGATGAGGCCAATAATCGGGTCAGCCAGCGGAAAGCTTAGCCAGACGCCGAGAGCGCCAACGACGACGGCGAGGCTGGTGAGACCGTCCGTCCGCGCGTGATATCCGTCGGCGATCAGAGCGGCACTGTTGATCTCACGTCCTACTCGGATACGAAAAACTGCCACGGCCTCGTTGCCGATGAACCCGATGACGCCGGCGACCGCTACCCAGCCCAGCGCGGTGATCGCCTGCGGATGAATGAGGCGGTTGACGGCCTCGTAGCCCGCGACGATCGCACTGACGAGAATGATGAGGACGATCAGCACTCCGGCAAGGTCCTCGACGCGCCCGAGCCCGTAGTTGAACGTCCGCGTCGGTTTGCGTCGTACCAAGACGAAGGCGACCCAGAGCGGAACCGCCGTCGTCGCGTCGCCGAAATTGTGGATGGTATCGGCAAGCAGAGCGACGCTGCCGCTCAACAGCACGACTGCGAGTTGGAGGACGGCGGTAACCGCCATGATGACGAACGACCATTTGATCGCCCAGATGCCTCGGTCCGTGGTCGCGATGGTGGGGTCGACGACGCCGTGTTTATGACCGTGGGCGCCATCCCGCCCGGGCTCGTGTTCGTGGGAATGACCGTGATCGCTCTGGCCGAAGCCGAACCAGTCCAAGATTTTGTGAAGCATCGGAACCTCAGAGATATTTCGCGAGGAGTTTGAATTCGTCCAAGGCATCGTGAGCGCCGCTACCTTCTGCGACGCCGTCGGCGAGGCAGTGCTCCATGTGGTCCTGGATCAGCTCGCGCTTGGCGTTGGTGATGGCACTCTCGACGGCGAAGAGCTGCTGCGCTAGCTCAACGCAGGGGCGTCCCTCCTCGATCATGCCGATGACCGAAGCAAGGTGACCACCGGCGCGTTTCAAACGCTTGATGATGGCAGGGTGAGATGTGTGTTTCATACCGCTACATATCCTCCCAGGGAGGACCAGGCAACCTTAGCGACAGCGACAGCGCGGATTGGTCCCGAGGGCGCGCCGATCCATTGCTCGTGCATCCGGCGGTCTCGCGAGCGCTCGCCAAAGAGCGAGCATAAGACCTCGCGCACGGCGGCGTGATCGATGGCCAGATTTACAAAGGGAAGCGAGCGTGAAATATCTTTCCTTCATGCTCAGGCCGCTTTTAAGATCGCTGCTCTTAGCCATTCTGCTGATTGGTTCGCTTGCTGGACCAGTGCCGGTGGCGTTTGCGACCGGAATGGGCTCACCGACCGGTGACCAGCCCATGACCATGGCCCATATGCCCAGCATGGAAATGTTGATATCGCAGGCTGGTGGCGATTGCTGCAAGACCTCCGAACTACCTCCGGCGGACTGCGTCAAGACGTGTCCGATGGCCTTTTCGTGCCTCTCCCAATGCTTCACGGCCACTGCCGCTGACACCATCATCCACATATTGCCGGCGGCAACCGGCGTGGTCATCTGGCCGCTGCACGATCGACACCGTAGCCGATTGCCCACCACCGGTCCCTACGAACCCCCACGAGCTTGAAATCATCGATGTCACTCGCTGGCCGCCGACCCCGCGATGCGGGTCTGCTGCTTGACTGCGGTTTCGCCTGAAAGGGCGATTTTTGCGATGATTCTTAGGACAGACCGATGAACCACTCATCTCTGGTACGCGCCGCGCTTGCGGCCGTGACCCTGCTCGCGTCTTTATTCGCACTGACCCCGGCGCATGCGGCCATCACCGACTACGCCTTCGAACTTGTGGAGGTCGAGGTCCACAAAGGCGAGGCGACGATCGTCTCAGTTCGCCTCGTGGACAAACGTACCGGTGCGCTCGTCCCCGACGCCGTCATCATCGAGCAGCGCATCGACATGGCACCGGACGGGATGGAGACCATGGCGGGCGTCCTTGAGGCGCTGCCACCGACCGAGCCGGGCGTCTATCCCTTCAAGGCCGGACTGATCATGCAGGGCGGATGGCGACTGTCGCTTTCCGCCAAGGTCCAGGGCGAGGAAGGCACGCTGGACAGCAAGCTCGAGTTCAAGGTCCTCCCGTGACCGGGCTCTTCGTGAAACTCGTCGTCCCTGCCACCATTGTGGCGGCAGGGATGGGTGGCTATTGGCTCGGGCAGAACGGCGGCCCGGCACCATTGCTGGCTGAGATCGAGGCGATGCTGGTCCCGGCAAGCAGTGCTGCCACGTCACCGCCGGGTCCGGTGCTCTACTACCGCCATCCGGACGGCCTCCCCTCATATTCGGCGACGCCCAAGACCACTGATGACGGCCGCGTGTTCGTTGCCGTAACCGTCGATCCGACCGAAGGCGCCAGCACGGACGTGTCCACTCCCCGCGACCAGGCGATGGGCGCCGAAGCAATGCCGCTCGGCAAGCGTAAAATCCTCTTCTACCGCAATCCGATGGGCCTGCCCGATACATCTCCGATGCCCAAGAAAGACTCGATGGGCATGGACTACATCCCAGTCTACCAAGACGAGGGTACGGATACCTCCTCCATCACGGTCAGTCCTGGCAAGATGCAACGCAGCGGGGTTCGATCCGAGATTGCCTCCGAACGGCCCGTGGTGCGCACCATTCGCGTGCCTGGCAACGTCGAGATCGACGAGCGGCTGGTCGCGGTTGTAGCGACCCGCTCGGAAGCATTCGTCGATCGGGTCGCAAGCGTCACAACCGGAGACGTGATAAAAAAGGGTGATCCACTGGTGTGGCTCTATTCGCCCGATGTCTCCAGCGCCGGAGCGCAATACCTGGTGGCGCTGCGAGATGGTGGGGCTGGCGAAGCGGGCGCCCGGCAACGCTTGGTCAACCTGGGCGTGCCGGTCGAAGCGATCGAAGGCATTGCCAAAAAGGGCGAGGTCCCGATCTCGATCGCCTGGCCGGCGCCACGCGACGGGGTCATCGTCGAGCGCAAAGTCATGGACGGCATGGCAGCCACCTCCGGTGCCGAACTATTCAAGATCGCGGACCTCTCGACGGTCTGGGTGGTCGCTGACGTGCCAGAGTACGAACTCGATGCGGTCGCGGTCGGCGCCGCAGTTGAGGTAGGTGTCAGGAGTCTGCCGGGCAGAAGCTTCTCTGGCCGGGTCACCCTGATCTATCCCGGTGTCGCCAGCATAACTCGCACTGCGAGAGTGCGGATCGAGATCGCCAATCGCGACCGCCTGCTATTGCCCGGGATGTACGCCGACGTGGCCGTCGCCACCGGCGCCGAACACCCAGTCCTGGCGGTTCCCGACGACGCCATCCTCGACACCGGCGAGCATCGGACCGTCATCCTCGACCTGGGCGAGGGGCGGTTCGAGCCGCGCGATGTCGAGACGGGCCGGCAAGGCGACGGGTTCACCGAAATTCTCTCCGGCATCGTCACCGGAGACCGCATCGTCACCTCGGCGAATTTCCTGATCGATGCGGAGAGCAATATCAAAGCCGCGTTGAGCACGATGTCGGAAACCAAAGGGCAAATCCCATGATGATCGCGCGGCTCATCGCCTGGTCCGCGCGGAACCTGGTCCTGGTTTTTCTGGGCACGATCTTTGCGGCGGCGGGCGGCGTGTACGCCCTGCAAACGCTTGCTCTCGACGCCATTCCCGACCTCTCGGATGTGCAGGTCATCGTCTTCACCGATTTCCCCGGCCAAGCCCCGCAAGTAGTGGAGAACCAGGTCACCTATCCGCTGACCACGGCCATGCTGACGGTGCCGAAATCCAAGGTGGTTCGCGGCTTTTCGTTCTTCGGCGTTTCCTTCGTCTATGTCATCTTCGAGGACGGAACCGACCCCTACTGGGCGCGTAGCCGCGTCCTCGAATATCTAAGTGCCGCCGCCCAGCGATTGCCAGTCGGCGTCACGCCCCGGCTCGGACCCGATGCAACGGGCGTCGGCTGGGTTTATCAATACGCGCTCCTGGGGAAGAACCAGACGCTCTCTGAACTCCGCTCGCTGCAGGACTGGGTCGTCCGTTTTGCCGCGTCCAGAGCAAACGGCGTCTCCGAGGTCGCCAGCGTCGGCGGGTTCGTCAAGCAGTATAACGTCGTTGTCGATCCCTTGCGGCTGCGGGCGCAGGGTGTGACGCTAGCAATGGTGCGAGACGCCGTGCGTGCTAGCAATCTCGACGTCGGCGGCCGTACCGTCGAGATGTCGGAATTCGAGTACATGATCCGTGGTCGCGGCTACCTAAAAGGCGTCGTCGATCTCGAAGACATCTCGCTGATGAGCGAAGGCGGCGTCTCGCTGCGGCTTAAGGACGTGGCCCGCGTCGAGATTGGCCCGGACGAGCGTCGCGGCGTCACTGAACTCAACGGCGAGGGTGAAGTCGCTGGCGGCATTGTACTGCAACGGTTCGGCGCCAACGCCTTGACGGTGATCGAGAGCGCCAAGGAGCGGCTGGCCGAAATAGCCCCGAGCCTCCCCGAGGGGACAACGATTGTCCCAGTTTACGACCGGTCCACACTAATTGACTCATCGATCGAGACGCTGCGCGGAACGCTGATCGAGGAAAGCATTATTGTCGCGTTGGTCTGCATCGTCTTCCTACTGCACCTCCGCAGCGCGTTGGTGGCCATCATCATGTTGCCGGTGGCGATACTCACCGCAATCGGGGCGATGCGGCTGTTCGGGCTGGGTGCGAACATCATGAGCCTAGGCGGTATCGCTATTGCGGTTGGCGCCATGATCGATGCGGCGATCGTGATGAACGAAAACGCTCACAAGCACCTCGAACGCGCGCCGCCTGGCAAGCCTAGGATCGAGGTCTTGATCGAAGCGGCCAGCGAAGTTGGCCCGGCACTTTTCTTCAGCCTCCTAATCATCACGGTTTCGTTCCTCCCGATCTTCACCCTGCAGTCGCAGGAAGGCCGGCTGTTCGGTCCGCTAGCCTTCACCAAGACATTCGCCATGGCTTCGGCGGCCCTCCTGTCGGTGACGCTGGTACCGGCGTTGATGGTGGTGTTCGTGCGCGGAAAAATCATCCCCGAGCGGCGCAATCCCGTAAATCGCCTGTTGATCTGGCTCTATCGTCCGGTCATCGCGGCCGTGCTCAAGGCCAAGACCCTAACAATCGCGCTGGCACTTGCGATCGTCGCGATCTCAATATGGCCAGCCAGCCAGCTTGGCTCGGAGTTCATGCCCAGGCTCAACGAAGGCACATTGATGTATATGCCGACAACACTGCCTGGCATCTCGGTCACCAAGGCTGCTGAACTGCTCCAGATGCAGGATCGCATCATCAAGTCGTTTCCTGAGGTTGAGTCCGTCTACGGCAAGTCAGGACGGGCGGCGACCGCCACCGACCCGGCGCCTCCCGAAATGTTCGAGACCCTCATCAACCTCAAACCCAAGGCCGCATGGCGAGCGGGCGTTACCATCGACAGCCTCAAGGCCGAGATGGACGCTGCCCTGCAATTCCCCGGAGTTTCTAACGCCTGGACCATGCCCATTCAGGCCCGCATCGATATGCTTTCTACCGGTATTCGCACGCCGGTCGGCATCAAGGTATTCGGTACAGACCTGGCTGAAATGGAAAAGATCGCACGACAGATCGAAAGCGTTGTCGAGAATGTGCCCGGCACGTCGAGCGCTTATGCCGAGCGGGTCACGGCGGGGTATTTTCTCGACATTACGCCCAACCGCCAATCCCTCGGCCGCTACGGCCTTTCCGTCGAGGATGTGCAGGATGTCATCGCCACGGCACTGGGCGGCGAGACCGTCAGCAACTTGGTCGAAGGGCGCGAGCGCTACGGCATCAATGTGCGCTATCCGCGCGACTCGCGATCGAGCCCACAGGCCATCGCCTCCGATATCCAGGTTCCCCTGCCGAGGGGCGGCGCAGTCCCGCTCGGGGAGGTTGCCGACATAACCATCGAACGCGGTGCAACGTCGATCCGCACCGAGAACGGCCAGCTCGCCCTCTACATCTTCGTCGATATCGTTGGCAGGGACCTCGGGGGCTACGTCGCCGAGGCGCGCGAGGCAGTCATAGAGGCAGTAAAACTGCCGGCCGGCTACTCAATCGCCTGGAGCGGACAGTTTGAATATCTGGAACGCGCCACCGCGCAGATGAAGATCGTCGTGCCGGTGACACTGCTGATCATCTTCCTCTTGCTATACCTCAACTTCCGAGCGCTTACCGAAACGATCATTGTGCTTCTGTCCTTACCCTTCTCCCTGGTGGGAGGAATCTGGCTGATGTGGGGGCTCGGGTTCAATATGTCGGTGGCCGTTGCCGTGGGCTTCATCGCCCTCGCTGGTGTTGCTGCGGAAACCGGTGTGGTGATGCTGATCTATCTCGACCAGGCGATGCGCGAGGTGAAGGCCGAATGCGTGGTAGTGGGACGAGCCTTCTCTCGCACGGACCTGCATCATGCCATTATGCTGGGCGCCGTGGAACGCGTTCGGCCCAAGATGATGACGGTGGTCGCGATCATGGCCGGGCTCGTGCCCATCCTGTGGAGCACAGGCAGTGGCTCCGAAGTGATGCAACGCATCGCAGTGCCGATGATCGGAGGCATGGTGTCTTCGACGCTGCTCACGCTCATAGTTATCCCTGCGATCTACGCACTGATTAAAGGATGGCGCCTGCCGAGCGGCCTATCTACCGCGTCCGAAGTGTCCCGCACCAGCGAACTAAACGTGGCCGCACAATGAGGCACTTCGGCCAGCACCTGACAAGGAGACCCAGGATGAGATTCTGGAGGATTTGCCGCAGACCGGCGTCGTGTTCGGCGCCACAATCCTGAGAAGGGGGATCGTCCAGGTATCCTAGCAGCGGGATGAAGTCAGGGATCAGGTCGATCGGGGACAAGGCGTAGGCAGCCACAACGGCCGCGAGGGCTTTGGCGTACCAGGGAGTGCGTGGATCGCGTGCCGCTATCCAAAGCGCCACCACGTCGCGCTTTAGAGTACGCGCCCAACGCCTAACGGAGTCGTTCAGCGCCATTTTTCTCAGCCCCAGACAATCCGGCAGAGCCGAAAGCGTCCTCCTTATCTTCGAGTGCCTGCCCCCTCACATCGAACAGTCGGAAGGTAACGCGGAGCGATTCGCTTATGCGTATCGCCCGGTCTTCCAATGCCACTTTGAGGGCGCGGCGCTTGAACTCGGCGAGGGACGTCTTTTCCCCGGTCAACAGCTCGCTGACAATCTGAGAATTGACGATTTTGCCATCGAGTAACATCTGAATTTTCATGGGCGCGAATTACCACGACCGCCCGGGGGAGTCGCGTTCAGCGCGATCACTCTTTTACGACTCCCTACTAGTGCGGCATGGCTTCCCGGTGTGTCGCCAGTCGTCATAGCGCAGTCTCAGCGGCCCCTTAGAGGAAGTGTAGCATCAAGTCACTGTCACATGCTGGCGCTACGATTCCTGCGCCGCATGTGCGGTGGTAGAGACAAAGGTCGTCACATGAACTTCCGACACACCATCCGCGCAGGATTGTTGTCCGCGTGCATACTTGCCGTTGCGCCCGTCTCCTTGGCAATCGGCCAGGAATCGCCGTATGCGTTCGCCCTTTGGGGCGACATGCCTTATGCGAAAGCCAAAGACGAGCCCCACATTCCAGCGCTAATTGACGATATGAACGCGTCAGACATCCAGTTCTCGCTGTACGACGGCGATATCAAGGATGGCAGTTCGCAGTGCACCGACGACATCTACGAGTCGGCGATCAAGATGTTCAACTCGCTCAAGATGCCGGCCGTCTACCTGCCCGGCGATAACGAATGGACTGACTGCCATCGCACCAACAATGGCGGTTTTGACAACCTCGAGCGCCTTGATCACGTCCGCAAGGTTATGTTCAAGGGCGTCGACTCGTTCGGCATGACGACGATGCCGGTTGAGCACCACGGCAAGCCGGGCGCGAAGTTCGCCGAGAACCAGCGCATCGCGAAGCCTGGCGTAATGTTCGTCCTGCTCAACGTGCCGGGCAGCAACAACAACATGGTCGGCGACGACGACTGCGCCAAAAAGAGCGCTCGGACTCCTGAGCAGTGTGCCGCCGACAACGCTGAATATGCCGAGCGCGATGCCGCCAACATCGAGTGGATGAAGGCCTCGTTCGCCGCAGCAAAGACCGCTTACAAAGCAAAAGATCCAAACGTTGGGAATGCGCCCTGGACGTCCGCCTGTGGCGCGAAGCGGACGTTACCTTGCCCGCGCAGTAGTAACTTGAGCCATCGGTGCGCCAGTGCAACTTAAGTGCCGAAAATGGCACTTAGAGACTGAAGGTAATTTCCTGGGAGAGTTCTCGAGTAAGGTAGCGTCTCCGCTTCAGTTGGTAGGTATCCCGGCGGGAATTCGCCCGGCGTCGTCGGGACTTAGCCGCAGGCCCCATCGGAGACCAAAAAGCACTTCAATATCAAGGACTTAGTGGCGGAAGGGAGGAATTCGAACCCCCGCAAAGCTTCTCCAGCATACAAACCGATATGGTGACTTTTTGGTGACTTCGGTGACGTTCGACGGTTGGCGGGAACTCCGTGAGGAGTGGACTGTACTCATCGGCGCGCGCGACCGAAAACTACAGAAGTGCCTCTAGTGGCGGCTCCATGAGCGCCCGTCCAACAAACAATTCCTCAAAGATTTCATAAGGATGGTGGGTGCGACAGGGATTGAACCTGTGACCCCCGCCGTGTGAAGGCGATGCTCTCCCGCTGAGCTACGCACCCATCCTATCGGGTCAAGGAGATGGTGGGTGTAACAGGGATTGAACCTGTGACCCCTACCATGTCAAGGTAGTGCTCTCCCGCTGAGCTATACACCCATCTCCGGCACCCGCCGAAGCGGACGCGGCGGGTAGACCATAAAAGGCTCCGGCGGGTCAAGCGTCAATCAGGCCGCCGATCACGCGGCCAGTCGCGCTTTCGTAAGTTGCAGTTGATCGACAGAATACCGACTTAAGCGGCATCACACACAAGGAGGGTTTCAATGGCGAACAATGAGCGCGCAATTCTGGCTGGCGGCTGCTTCTGGGGCGTTCAGGACCTGCTGCGGAAGTACCCCGGCGTCATCTCCACCCGCACCGGTTATTCCGGCGGTGACGTGGCCAACGCCACCTACCGCAATCACGGCAATCATGCCGAGGCGGTCGAGATTGTCTTCGACCCCGACAAGATCAGCTTCCGCAAGATTCTCGAGTTCTTCTTCCAGATCCACGATCCGTCGACCAAGGATCGCCAAGGCAATGACCGTGGCGCCAGCTACCGTTCGGCGATCTTCTATCTGAGCGACGAGCAGAAGCGCGTTGCCGAGGACACCATTGCCGACGTCGATGCCTCCGGCCTGTGGCCGGGCAAGGTGGTGACGCAAATCGTGGCGGCCGGCCCGTTCTGGCAGGCCGAGCCCGAGCATCAGGACTATCTGGAGCGCATCCCCAATGGCTACACCTGCCATTTCGTGCGACCCGGCTGGGTGCTGCCGAAGCGGGCGAGCGAGAGTGTTGCTGCTGAATGACTGCACCGGCTGCTGGCGGTTTTCCGCCGGCAGCCTGGTTAGGGCCTAAGCGGCCAGCAGCCGCTCGACCTCGTTGACGAGGTCTTTGAGATGGAACGGCTTGGACAGCACGGAAGCGTCTTTGGGCGCCTCGCTGTCGGGGTTCAGCGCCACGGCGGCAAAGCCGGTGATGAACATCACTTTGAGATCCGGATCGAGCTCGGTCGCCCGGCGGGCGAGCTCGATGCCGTCCATCTCGGGCATCACGATATCGGACAGCAGCAGTGAGAATGGCTCCTCGCGGAGCCGTTCATAGGCGGATTTGCCATTGTCGAACGACACGACGTCATAACCGGCGTTTTTGAGCG
This sequence comes from Devosia sp., assembly GCA_039918675.1. Taxonomy (GTDB): domain Bacteria; phylum Pseudomonadota; class Alphaproteobacteria; order Rhizobiales; family Devosiaceae; genus Devosia_A. Next base: position 9,601 of record JBDSHC010000091.1, on the reverse strand, counting down.
CCCGCGTCAGGAATTGGCGCATGTCATTGTCGTCTTCCGCCAGAAGAATTCGCTTCATCGCGCTATTGTCCCCGCCGCCGCTTATGGGCACCGACGATGTTTAGCTCAGATTCGCCGATTGGCAACGCCCCGGAACGTGAATTGCGCAGTTCTGGACAAAGCCGGGGGTCGGATGCAGGATAATGGCAACAGGCGCGTAGGGGTGTGATTTGCGGTCCGACTATTGGGACAGACCGGCGTTCGAGACCATAAGGCCTCGGCGTTTGACCGCGCCGGTGGTGTTCAACTCCGCCCATTCCGGCCGCGACTATCCCGAACGCTTCCTCAAAATGACCCGGCTCGACCAACTGTCGATCCGCCAGTCCGAAGATGCCTATGTCGACGAGCTGTTCGCCCGCGCACCGCATCTTGGCACACCTCTGCTCCGCGCCCATTTCCCCCGCGCCTATCTCGATGTGAACCGCGAGCCGTGGGAGCTCGACCCGCAAATGTTCACCGAGCCGCTGTCGGACCGGTTCAACACCACGAGCCCCCGCGTCGCTGCCGGGCTGGGCACGCTGGCGCGTGTCGTGGCTGAGAACAAGCCGATCTATCGCGAGCGGCTGACCCTTGACGATGCGCAGATGCGGATCGAAGGCATTTACATCCCCTATCACGCGACGCTGCAGCGGCTGCTGACCGACGCCGTCGGCATGTATGGCGTCGCCGTGCTGATCGATTGCCACTCGATGCCGCGCATCGCCCGCACCGGCGATCGGCTGGCACCCGACATCGTGCTCGGCGACCGCTACGGCACCACCTGCGGCAGCGGCATCATCGATCTCGCCGAGATGGTGTTTGCTGGCGCGGGTCTGCGGGTAGCGCGCAATCGGCCCTATGCCGGCGGCTTCATCGCACGCACTTACGGAAGGCCGCAGCACGGCATCCATGCGCTGCAGGTCGAGATCTCGCGGCATCTCTATATGAACGAGGTGACGCTCGAAAAGAACGAGGGCTTCAACGCCATCCGTCAGCTCGTCGACCGGCTGACGCTGGCGCTGATCGGCTATGATCTCGGATTGCTGACAGGACCGATGCGCATGCCTGCGAAGGCGGCTGAATAGCCCATGAAAGAGAGGGGCCGCTGTAGAAGCGGCCCCAGTCAAGGGAGGAAACGATGTCGGCCCGCATCGGCGCGAAGTAGAAGCGAAGACACAAACCGCACATCCATCATGCAAGTCTGGCGTGGGCTGATTTGTCCGATCTAACAAGCATGACCGTAAACGTTCACAGGCAGCTCGCGCCAAATGTTGCAGAAATGAATCACTTTTGTGACATTGAATGACGCACACCTTGCAGGACAGTTCTGCTAGGCCGTTGCAGTGGAACGAGAATCTTCTATTTCGAGGACAATGAGATGACCGACGCGACTTTGGCCGGACTTGATGTCGGGGCCGTGCGTTCGGCTCTACTGGCCGCCGCCGATGCCGCGGCTGAGCGGACCCTTGCGGGCTTCCGCACCCCATTGACCGTCGAGAACAAATGGGAAGTCGGGTTCGACCCCGTCACCGCCGCTGACAAGGACGCCGAGATCGCCATCCGCGCCGTGCTGGCCGAACGCTTCCCCGACCATGGCATCATCGGCGAGGAATGGGACCCCAAAGCCTCGTCGGGCGCCTTCGACTGGATCGTCGATCCGATCGACGGCACCCGGGCCTTCATCTCGGGCGTTCCGGTATGGGGGACGCTGATCGGCCTCATGCACAAGGGCCGCGCCATCGCCGGGCTGATGTCCCAACCGTTTACGGGTGAGATGTGGCTGGCAGTCGGCAGCGGCGGCGAGTTCCATCGCAATGGGAAGACGACCAAGCTCCGCACAAGCGGCGTTACCAAACTGGCCGAAGCGAAGATGACCGCGACCTCGCCGGAGCTGTTCGTCCGACCGGGCCGTGATCTCTCGGCACCCTGGGCGCGGATCAGCGCCGCGACGCTCCAGACCCGCTGGGGGCTCGATTGCTATGGCTATTGCCTGATGGCAGCCGGTCATATCGATCTGGTGGTCGAGGCAGGCCTCAAGAACGTCGACATCGCGCCACTGATACCGATTATCGAAGCAGCGGGCGGCGTGGTCACCACTTGGGATGGAGAACCAGCCGAAGAGGGCGGCAATTGCGTCGCCGCCGCGACGCCTGAATTGCACAGGGCGGCGCTGGCGCTGTTGCGAGGCTAGAACGATGATTTGAATTCGCAGTCAGGACACCTCTCCCCTCGCGGGGGAGGGGGCCACGCAAAGCGTGGTGGAGGGGGCGGGACTGGACTCGGTGTATGCGGCCGCCCCCTTCCGTCAGCTTCGCTGCCACCTTCCCCCGCGTTGCGGGAGAAGGAACCCGACTGCGGGCTAGCTGCTCTGCTCGGTGATGAACGCGTCGAACGCCGCAAACACTTGCGCGCGGATCGAGTCGTTCTCCATGAACATCTCGTGCCGGGCCGCCGGGATCACCACATGATGGCCGGTGCGCATGCGGAGGCCCAGTTGTTCGGTGAACCCGGTCGACACCACTTCGTCCCGCGCCGCGGCGAGCATCATCACCGGGACCTTGATCGAAGCCGGGAAACTGTCGGTGCCGGCATTGGCCATGGCATGCATCGCTGCGGCCGCCCATTTGAAGGTGGGCTTGCCGACGATGAGGTCGGGGCGTTCGTTCCAGATGTCGACGGTGCGCATATAGCGCGGCAGATCCGAGGTCAGCGCATTGCCGGGAAAGCCCTTCTCGCTCGGTAGCTCGTCGGCCTCGCGACCCACCGGCATGCGCCCGAAGCCGAAGAACGACACCGCATCGGCAATCGCCGCCATGCCACCGAAGCTCAGCGGCTGGCCAGCGAGCCCGACCATGGGAGAGCCGACGAACACCCGGTCGAACATCATGCGGTCGCGTGTCGCTGCGATCAGCGATACGAGCCCGCCCATCGAGTGACCGACGAGATAGTAGGGACCCGGGCAATCGGGCAGCAGCACATTGGCGTGGAAGCTTTGCAGATCCACCCAATAATCGTTGAAGTCGCGTACAAAGCCGAGCTTGCGGTTGCGGATCAGCCGATCGGACCCGCCCTGCCCGCGCCAGTCGAAGGTCGCGACGGCAAAGCCGCGCTTCTGGAAATCGGCGACGGTCTCGAAATACTTCTCGATGAACTCGGTGCGGCCCTGGACGAGGCAAACCGTGCCCTTCGCGGCGCCGGCAGTCTTTGGGAAGGTGGCGTAGCGCAGCCGCACCTTGTCGGGCGTGGTAAAGTAGCCGGCCCGCAGTCCTTCGGGGGCAGGATTGGTCGGGAGGATGGCGAGCTTGGGGCCTTCGGGATCGACAATATTGTTCATGCCACTGGCCTAGCGCATGCACCAGAAGCGGAAAAGCCAGCGTCTCGGGTGAGACACTGGCTTTCCTCTGAATTGTCGCCGTGCGGGGGGCGGGTGACGGCGACGCATTCGGGGTGTGCCGTTGCAGCAGACAGCGAGCACATTGCTGGTTCTATAGGCGGCAGCCTGAAGCCATCGTGACGGCGACATTCAGAATCCGTTCATGTGCAAAACTGGGCTCTTGAACCCCGAAAAACCCCACCTATCTCAAGCGTGTCAGCCGGCAAGTGCCGGGGACCGGGATACCCGGGAATGAGACTTCGCCGCTTCAGGGGAGCTCATGGGACACCCGCCAAATCACGTTGCTCATTGGAGAATGTGCCATGCAGACCTATGATTTCACCCCCTTCTATCGCTCGACCGTCGGCTTCGACCGGCTGTTCAACCGTCTCGATGGCCTTGTCGGCCAGGAAGCCAAAACCTACCCTCCCTACAACATCGAAAAGCTGGGCGATAACGCCTACCGCATCTCGATCGCCGTCGCCGGCTTCGCCGAGAGCGATTTGGTCCTCGAGTCCAAGGAAAACGGTCTGGTGATCAAGGGCGGCAAAACGCCAGCCGACGACAAGTCCCGCGAGTTCCTCCATCGCGGCATTGCCGAGCGCGCTTTCGAGCTTCGCTTCCAGCTGGCAGAGTATGTCGAAGTCTCCGGCGCCTCGCTCGAGAATGGCCTGCTCCATATCGAGCTGAAACGCGAATTGCCCGAGTCGAAGAAAGCCCGCACCATTTCGATCAATGGCACGGCGCCCAAGGCGATCGAGACTTCGGTCAACTAATTCCGGTCACGAACGGCTTGCCCGTTCTGTGGTGCCCTCCCTCCTGACCGGAGCAAGCTGATTGGAATTGAAGGCGTGGGTCTCCCCGGACCCGCGCCTTTTGCCAAGGCGAGGTTTTGAGATACTCCGAGAACTCACGTGAAAAAGATCGAGAAATTTCCCGAGTCAAAAGTCACAGAGGTTGCTAGGCTTGCCAGCGACGGCCTCATCGGTGCGCTCCCAGTCATAGGGACAATGGCGGCTACCGCAATTACGGCTCTCGTGTCCGCTTCGCTAGAAAAACGTAGAACCGAGTGGTTCAACCGTATTGGTGAGGGTCTGTCGGACCTCGAGAAACGGCTCCATGGATTTGATCCCTCTGATCTCGCCAACAATGAGGAGTTTGCCAGTGCCGTCTATGAGATGACTGACGCGGCCATGAAGGCGTCAACTGAGAGCAAGCGCGATAGACTTGCCAATGTTGTACTCAACATTGCCGCTGGACGTAGTCTGCAAGACGCGTTGCGTGGACGGTTCGTTAGTCTTGTTCAATCGTTCTCGGAGGAGCACATCCTGCTTCTGCGGATCGCCGATAAGCCTACTTCATTTCCCAAAATTGCTTATCGCCTAAAGAGCCTGACTATGGGCGGGCGTCAAAGTCTCTATGGCGAAGAACTTCGCGACCGAGGAATTTCAGAGGACCTAATATCGGTGGTTATCACGGACCTTCAACGCGAGGGGCTCATCGATAACGGGGCATTCGGCGCAACCATGTCAGCGCAGGGGCTCGCCAGCAGCATAACCACCCATACCGGCAAGGCCTTCTTAAGCTTTGTCGAGGCCCCAGTCGTACTTACCCGATAGGAATATATAGACCCGCGTCTTTTTGCTGTGCGACGGAACCGCTATGCCGCGCGGGGTGTTTCGGTGGGAGTTTTCAACGAGGCGTCCCATCATGCTCAAGAAGAGCCCTGATATCGGCATTGAATCCAATACCAAGACGGCGATGATCGCGCTGCTCAATGCGCGCCTGGCCGACGCCATCGATCTGGCGATGATCACCAAGCAGGCGCACTGGAACCTCAAGGGCCCGACGTTCATCGCCGTGCACGAATTCCTCGACGAGGTACGCGAGGAGATCGACGAACATGTCGACATCATCGGCGAGCGCGTCGCTCAACTCGATGGCGTGGCGATGGGAACGATCCAGACGGTCGCCAAGGCCACGAAATTGCCCGCCTACCCCACCGATATCCGCAAGGTCGAGGATCATCTGAAGGCGCTGGTCGAGCGTTACGCAGCCGCCAGCAAATCGACGCGGGAAAGCATCGATGAGGCGGACGAGGCCGGCGATGCCGATACCACCGACATCTTCACCGCTTACTCCCGTGCGCTCGACAAGAACCTCTGGTTCCTTAAGAGCCACCTCGAATAATCGGAGCCCATCTTGCCTCACCACCCAATCGTCGAAATTACCGGGCGCATCACGGACATATTCGCCCACCGCTTCGTCATCGAGCAATCATCGACGGAACGCCTCTTGGCCGATCTTGGTCCGAAGGGCGCCGAGCAGCTGAAGCCGGGAATTGGCCAAGAGGTCACAATCGAGGGTGAACAGCACCCTTCGGAGATCAAGGTCAGCCGGTTTACGCGGGCTGGCACGGTGACCGAAATCGCCCGGCCACCCAAGCCGGGCGGGCCGAACGACGAGCTGTTCGATCCGGCCATCGCGCTCGACGCCGTTCGCAACACGGGCGCAGAGATCATCGGCGAACCCCGCCGCGGCCCCAAGCACTACGAAGTGCTAGCCAAGCGTGACGGTGAAGTGGCCGAGTATCATGTCCACGCCGATGGCCGCATCGGTAAGACCAAGCCCGTGCGCCCCGGTGAGCCCAAATGGGCCGGCGTGATGCTCAGCGGCTAGCCGCCGGGACATAGCAATCTAGCGGCGCTGCCTATGGTGGCGCCGGTCGCTTTTGGTGCCACCAAAAAGTCGCAGAGTCCGCTTGCTCGTACTTTAGACTTATGACCATGTACACCCGATAGGACAGCTTTGCTGTCTTAAACGCGAGCACCCGGTCTCCCCGGAGATGTTCGCACGCCGGACCGGCTGGCCCGCTTGTCGGAAGCGGAAACGGGAGGCGGGGTGAAGAGCCCGAACGAGCGGCCATTTGGATGCAGAGCCGCTCCCCAACGAATATGATTGCGCCTTGGAGGCTGAGCCGTACGATATGGTACGACCCGGACTTGAGACGCGTCGAAAGGACGGAACGCCGGCCCCGCCGGACCACTAACGACCCAAACGAAGGACATTGCAAATGGCTCAGCACCCAGACGGAACGGTTCCACACCCCGCCGCGGATTCTGCCTTTCGCAAAGCCCATCGTCCGGTCAGCGCGGGTCTCTATGACGCGCAGCGTGAGCATGATGCCTGCGGCGTCGGCTTCATCGTCGATCTGAAGAACCGCCCGACCCACCAGATCGTCCAGAACGGCCTCGCCATCCTCGAGAACCTCGAGCATCGCGGTGCTGTGGGCGCCGACCCGCTGATGGGCGACGGCGCCGGCATGCTGGTGCAGATTCCGCACGCCTTCTTCGTCAAGGAAATGGCCAAGCAGGGCATCACCCTGCCCGCCCCCGGCGCCTATGCCGTGGCATTCCTGTTCATGCCGCAGAACGCCGAGTTGCGGGTGAAGATGGAAAAGGTGGTCGAAAAGACCATCGAGGACGAGGGCCAGACCGTGCTCGGCTGGCGCGACGTGCCGTCCGACAATTCATCGCTCAGCAAGGCGCCCGAGATCGTCGCCACTGAGCCCTACCACCGGCAGGTGATCATCGGCCGCGGTTCGCGAGTTGCCGATGACGAGGCGTTCGAACGCAAGCTCTACATCATCCGCAAGGTCTGCTCGGGCAAGATCTACTCGGCCTATGAGGGCGAGCCGACAGATTTCTATATCGTGTCCATGAGCTGCCGCACGCTGGTCTATAAGGGCATGTTCCTCGCCGCCCAGCTTGGCGCCTACTATCAGGATTTGCACGACCCCGATTTCCAGTCGGCGTTGGCGCTCGTGCACCAGCGCTTTTCGACCAACACCTTCCCGAGCTGGCGCCTCGCGCACCCCTATCGTTTCGTCTGCCACAATGGCGAAATCAACACGGTGCGCGGCAACGTCAACTGGATGGCCGCGCGTCAGGCTTCGGTCAGCTCCGATCTGTTCGGTGGCGACATCACGAAGCTTTGGCCGATCTCCTATCCCGGCCAATCGGACACGGCCTGCTTCGACAACGCGCTCGAATTCCTGATGCGCGGCGGCTATTCGCTGCCGCACGCCGCGATGATGCTGATCCCGGAAGCCTGGGCCGGCAACAAGCTGATGGATGAGGATCGCCGCGCCTTCTACGAGTATCACGCCGCGCTGATGGAGCCGTGGGACGGCCCCGCCGCGATGTGCTTTTCGGACGGCCTCCATATCGGCGCGACGCTCGACCGCAATGGCCTGCGTCCGGCCCGCTATATCGTCACCGACGACGATCAGGTCATCATGGCCTCGGAGATGGGCGTCCTGCCCATCCCGCCCGAAAAGATCGTCCGCAAGTGGCGCCTGCAGCCGGGCAAGATGCTGCTGATCGATCTCAAGAAGGGCGCCATTGTCTCCGACGAGGAGATCAAGGCCGAGCTCGCCACCGCGCATCCCTATAAGTCCTGGCTGGCCCGCACCCAGATCCAGCTCGAGGATCTGCCGGAAGTCGCGCCGCAGGCGCCGCAGAACGACGTTCCACTACTCGACCTGCAGCAGGCCTTCGGCTATACACAGGAAGATCTGAAGCTGATCCTGCCGCCAATGGCGACGACCGGCCAAGAAGCGATCGGCTCGATGGGCACCGACACACCAATCTCGGCGATGTCGGATAAGTCGAAGCTCCTCTACACCTATTTCAAGCAGAACTTTGCCCAGGTCACCAACCCGCCGATCGACTCGATCCGCGAGGAATCGGTGATGAGCCTTGTGAGCTTCATCGGCCCGCGTCCCAACATCCTCGACCTCGGCGGTCACAGCTCGCGCCAGCGCCTCGAAGTGCGCCAGCCGATCCTGACGAATGCCGATCTCGAAAAGATCCGCGCCATCGGCTCGATGGAAGACAACCCGTTCCGGTCCAAGACGCTCGATATCACCTATCCGGTGAGCGAGGGCGCCGCGGGCATGGAGACGGCGCTCGAGCAACTTTTTGCCGATGCCGAGATGGCCGTGCATGCGGGCGACAACATCATCATCCTGTCGGACCGCATGACGGGGCCGGATCGTGTTGCGATCCCGGCACTGCTGGCGACCGCGGGCATCCACCATCATCTGATCCGCAAGGGCCTCCGCACCTCGGTGGGCCTCGTGGTCGAGACTGGCGAAGCGCGCGAGGTGCATCATTTCTGCGCCCTCGCCGGCTATGGCGCCGAAGCGATCAACCCCTACCTCGCCTTCGAGACCTTGGCCGCGATGCGCGACACCATTGCGGCGGAGGTCGACGAGCACGAGCTGGTCTATCGCTACATCAAGGCGATCGGTAAGGGCATCCTGAAGGTCACCGCCAAGATGGGCATCTCGACCTATCAGTCCTATTGCGGCGCGCAGATCTTCGACGCCGTCGGCCTGAGCTCCGACTTCGTTTCGACCTACTTCACCGGCACCGCGACCACCATCGAAGGCGCCGGCCTCACCGAAATCGCTGAGGAGACGGTGCGTCGCCACAAGGATGCGTTCGGCAACTCGCCGGTGCTCGAGGACACCCTCGATGTCGGCGGCGACTACGCCTTCCGCTTCCGCGGCGAGGCGCATGTCTGGCGCTCCGAGACCGTCCAGAACCTCCAGCATGCCGCCCGCGGCAATGCGCGCGACAAGTACCGCGACTTCGCCAAGCTCGTGAACGAGGTCGAGGACCGCTACGTCACCATCCGCTCGCTGTTCAAGCTGAAGTCGGCGGCTGAGGACGGACGCGCGCCGGTGCAGCTCGAGGAAGTCGAGTCGGCCGTCGACATCGTCAAGCGCTTCTCGACCGGCGCCATGTCCTATGGCTCGATTTCGCGCGAGGCGCACACGACGCTCGCCATCGCCATGAACCGCATCGGCGGCAAGTCGAACACCGGCGAGGGCGGCGAGGAGGTCGATCGCTTCACGCCGCTGCCAAACGGGGATTCGATGCGCTCGGCGATCAAGCAGATCGCCTCGGGCCGCTTCGGCGTCACCGCGGAGTATCTGGTCAATTCGGACATGATGCAGATCAAGATGGCGCAGGGGGCCAAGCCCGGCGAGGGCGGCCAGCTGCCCGGCCACAAGGTCGACGCGATCATCGCCAAGGTTCGCAACTCGACTCCCGGCGTCGGCCTGATCTCGCCGCCGCCGCACCACGACATCTATTCGATCGAGGATCTGGCGCAGCTGATCTTCGATCTGAAGAACGTCAA
>JBDSHC010000090.1:0-5812 GCA_039918675.1 Devosia sp. | reverse complement strand
GGGAATGGCCGGTTGACAGCCTTTGGGGCCGCGAGCCGGGATCCGAACCCGGAGGATGCGACCACCCTCCGCCATCACTGTCGCCAGCCACTTCGTCGGTGGCTCGCAGGTAGATGACGACAGCGGGAGGAGATTACGATGGGGCGGGAACACCGTGCGTATGGGTGGGGTGAGATTGTTGTAAGCGATTGGGAAGACTGCGGTTTTCCAAGTCGAACTACGCATCTTTCTGCCGTCATGGCCGGGCTTGACCCGGCCACCCAGATGCACCTTCGGCTGGGTCCCCGGGTCAGGCCCGGGGATGACGATCGAGGGGGCAGTGGGCGAGGCTTTTCGGATGCGGACTTACCACCCACAGCGCTTCATCCCGGGCTTGACCCGGGACCAACTCGCCGTGGCGCAAGAACTGCGTTGGTTCCCTGCTTTCGCGGGGATGACAGCCGGTGGGTGAGGCGGGAAAATCCGGTGTCTGTGGCCGCCCCCTTCCGTCGCCTCTGGCGACACCTTCCCCCACACGCGGGAGAAGGGGTGCCGACTGCGGGGCCGTGGTGGCAGGCGATATCGCGGTGGCTCAGCAGGCTTTGGTGGCCAGGCGGTAGACATTGGCTAGCGTGATGCTGGCTTTGGCGGGTTTGTCGGGTTTGGTGGTGAGGCGGATGGCGGAGTTGAGGCGGAGGTTTACGTCGGTGCCGCAGTTGGACCAGGCGGGGGCGGTGTCGGCGGGTGGGTTGCGGATGAGGACCGGGTCGGCGGTTGGGCCTTTGAGGGGGCGCGCGAGATTGGGGCCTTGGCCGCCGGAGAAGAAGGCCTCGGAGGTGACGATGCCGTCGGCGCCTTCGGGGAGATCGGTCGAGCCCAGGAGGTCGATGGCTTCGATAGAGATCTGGAGGCCGGCGGGGACGGTGACTGGGATCACGAGATTGCAGCTGACGCGGTCGGATGGCGTCTGGGTGCCGCCGACTTCGAGCGCATAGGCCGAAAACACCAGCGTGAAGCTCTGCTTGTCGGGGCTGATGAGCGTGGTGACGGAGCCGTCGGGACAGCCGGCGCCGCCATAGGCGGGGGTGCCGAGAGTGAGGGTTGCGTTGTCAGCGAGGGCGAGGCCGGGAGCAACGACGATAGCCAGAAGTGAGGCGAACCGGATCGTATGGCGCCATAGCATCCTTGTTTCTCCGTGGTTTTGGTCGTTCGTGGGAAGACTGTCGGTCTGGCTGGGTGGCCGGGTCAAGCCCGGCCATGACGGTCGAGAGAGCGGGTGGCGGACGAGAGAAGGCGCGATAGAGCTAGCGGAGCGGCGGGCCGGAGAGCGAGCGTGCACCTCTGGAGTTAGCCGCCGCCGTTGAAGAGGTTGCCGAGGAGGTCGCCGATGGTTTTAGCGTTGCGCTTGGGGGGTTCGGCTTCCGTCGGCGCCGCAGGCTGGTCGGCGGGCGTCGTGATGGTGCCATCGGGCGCGAGGGGCTGGTCGCCGCCGGTCGCGAGACCGCCGATGAGATCGGTGGGCTGCGACAGCATATCGGCGGGGACTGAGGCGGCGCTGGCGTCGGGCAGATTGGAGGGCGTCAGGCCCGCATGCGCCTTGCCCATAAAATCGGACCAGATCTGGGTGGGCACGGTGCCGCCGGCGAGCTTGGTGGGCTTGTCGTCGTCATTGCCGAGCCAGACGCCGGTGACCATGCGCGAGGTGTAGCCGACGAAGAGGGCGTCGCGGGCCTTCTGCGATGTGCCGGTTTTGCCGCCGATCTGCCAGCCCGAGAGATGGGCGTGCTTGCCGGTGCCGATATCGAGGGCGGTCGACAGCATGTCGTTCATTTCGCCAACGACGAGCGGGCTCACCACCTGGCCGGGGCCGGCGGGGACGGCGTCGTAGAGCACTTTGCCATCGGCGGTTTCGATGCGGGTGATGACATTGGCGATGACGCCATTGCCGCCATTGGCGAGCGGCGCGTAACCGGCGGTCAATTCGAGCAGCGAGACTTCCTGCGTGCCGAGCGCGATGGAGGGCACGGGCTGGAGCGGCGAGGAGATGCCCATGCGTTGGGCGACTTCGACGACCTTGTCAGGCCCGAGCAGTGTTGCGAGCTGGGCGGCGACGGTGTTGCGCGAAAAGGCCAGTGCCTGACGCAGCGTGATCTCCCCCATGAATTTGCCGTCGGCATTTTCGGGCTGCCAGCCATTGATGTTGACCGGGGCATCCTGCGCGACGGTATCGGGCGTGTAGCCGGCTTCCATGGCCGCCATGTAGACGAACGGCTTGAAGGTCGAGCCGGGCTGGCGCCGCGAGGTGACGGCGCGGTTGTACTGGCTCTGGGTGTAATCGGCACCGCCGACCACGGCGCGGACGGATCCGTCGGCGTCGATCGAGACCAGCGCGCCCTGGGTGAAGTTCTGCTTGGGGCCTTGCTCGGCGACCGCTTCCTTGATGAGGAATTCGGCCTCTTTCTGGAGGTCCCAATTGATCGTCGTATAGACGATGATGTCCTGCTTGATGTCGCCGACATAGGCGGTGACGAGACCTTCGACCCAATCGGCGACATAGGATTCGGCGCCCACGACCTTGGTGCGGACGGTCTGGCTGGGGTCGATCGCGGCGGCCTTGGATTCGGCGTCGGAGATGTAGCCTTCCTTGGCCATGGCCTGGAGGACGAGCTTCTGGCGGGCCTCGATCAGCTCCTGCTTGCCCTGCGGATTGAGACGCGACGGCGCCTGCAGCGAGCCGGCGAGAATGGCGGCTTCGCCGAGCGAGAGGTTGCGGGCGGATTTGCCGAAATAGAACTGCGCGGCGGCCTCAATGCCGTATTTCTCGTGGCCGAAATTGACGCGGTTTATGTAGAGCTCGAGGATCTGGTCCTTGGTGTAATTATGCTCGAGCCAGACGGCGAGCAGACCTTCCTGCACCTTGCGCTCGAGATCCTGCTTGGGTGTGAGGAAGAGGTTCTTAGCGACCTGCTGGGTGATGGTCGAGGCGCCGCGGGTGATGTCGCCGGCGCGGAAGCTCTCGAGCGCCACCGAGGCGAGGCCGACAACGTCGATGCCGAAATGCTGGTAGAAGCGGCGGTCTTCGATGGCGACGAAGGCAGCCGGCACATATTCGGGCAATTCATGCAGCGAGACCGCCTCGCCACCGGACTTGCCGCGGTTCGAGATGAGCTGGCCATCGGTGGCGACGACGCGGATATTGGCGGGACGCTCGGGCACGGCCCAGGTCGTCATGGCCGGCATCTGCATCCAGTAATAGTAGACGATGCCGGCAAGGGCGAGCGCGCCGATCACGGCGAAGGTGGTCGCCCAATAGAGGAATTTGCCGAAGAGGCCGAGGAGGCTGAAGGGCTTTCTCTCGCGCTTGCCGCGGGCCGGCTTTTTAGCTTTGGGGGCGCGGCCGCGTGTGGGCTTGGCCGGGGGTGCGTCGTCGTAATCGTTATAGGCCGCAAAGCCGGGCTCGACGCGCTGGCCGCGGACGGGCTTTTTGCCTTTGGGGGGCGCTTTGGCCGGAGCGCGGCCGCGCGTTTTCTTCGCCGAGGCGCCGCCGATCCGATCGTCCGGCGAGATGTGGAAATCCATGAACAGGGCCCCGGCATTCTTCTTGCGCATGGCGACCGGCGAACTCCTGAACCAGGGTGCCGGACCGCTCGCGCAATCCAAGCCGCAACAACGGCGCAGCGGCCGGTGCGAACCCTATCGTTCTTGAGGCTAAATGTGGCCGGTTTATGTGGGCTTAAAGGGGTTGGTTAAGTGATGTGGCCCAGAGGCCACATGTTATTCGGCAGCAACTTGTACCGCCGCCTTAGGCACGATGGCGGCAACGACAGCATCGGCTGCGGCTTCAAGAAATTCGGGGTCTGCGCGCAGCACATCAAGCGTCCGGGGTACCGGCAATTCGCCCTCCCAGTCCTCAAAAGCGAAGTCGAGGACATCGGCACCCATCACCAATGCCTCTTCCAGCGTATCTGTGACCGTGGTCACTCCCGGGACGTCAGGAAACGACACGCCGTATCCAGAATCAGGCTCCTTGTGGATCAATGCGATGTAGGCTCTATTCTCCATCAGTCCTTTTTCCAGCCTGCCTGCTTGTACATCTCGCTTGCGGTTCCCACCGGAGTATCCTTGCGGGGGTGCACCACGATAACCACACGGCGGCTATCGGGATGGCGGAACTTATGGTGCGAGCCTCGCACCGAAACAAGCGCGAACCCATCCTGCTCTAGTCGCCGGATGATATCGCGACTGTTCCGAAGCATCAAACGTCAAGGTTGGCGACGTTTAGGGCGTTGGCGTTGATGAAGTCGCGGCGGGGTTCGACGAGGTCGCCCATGAGTTCGGAGAAAAGGCGGTCGTGATCGTCGCTGTCCTTGATCTCGACCTTCAGCAGGGTGCGGGCGTTGGGATCGAGCGTCGTTTCCCACAATTGCTCGGGGTTCATCTCGCCAAGGCCTTTGTATCGCTGCAGCGATACGCCTTTGCGGCCGGCGTTGGTGACGGTGGTGAACAGCGATGACGGGCCGAAGATTTCGGTCGTCGCATCCTTGCGACTGAGCGAGGCGGCGCCTTCATAGAGCTCGGCGGCCTTTTCGATCATCTGGCGCATTTTGCGCGCGTCGGCGGAGGCGAGGAGATTGGCATCGAATTCGTGCCGTTCGGTGACGCCCCGAATGGTGCGCATGAAGACGAGGCCGCCCTGCCCGTCCGGCTCGCCCGACCAGCCGCGTTCGACTTCATCGGAGATGCGGTCGAGACGGGTGGCGATGCGCGAGGCGATCGGCGCGGCCTGCGCCGGGTCGGCGATGGCGTCGGGATCGAGGGCGCCGACGATGGCCGCCTGCTCGAGGATCGAGCGGTTGTAGCGCGTGTGGAAGCCGCCGATCTGGTGGACGATGTCGCGGGCCTGAAGCACGATGTTCAGAAGATCAGCGCCGGTATGGACGGAGCCGGTGCCGGATTTGAACACCGCATCATCGGTGCCGCCATTGATCAGGTAGTCCTCGAGGGCGCGCTCATCCTTGATGTATTGCTCGGAAGAGCCGCGCTTGACCTTATAGAGCGGCGGCTGGGCGATGTAGATGTGGCCGCGATCGATGAGCTCGCGCATCTGGCGGTAGAAGAATGTCAGGAGCAGCGTTCTAATGTGGGCGCCGTCGACATCGGCATCGGTCATGATGATGATGCGGTGATAGCGCAGTTTCTCGATGTTGAATTCTTCGCGGCCGATGGACGTGCCGAGCGCCATCACGAGATTGCCGATCTGCTCGGAGCCGAGCATGCGGTCAAAGCGGGCGCGCTCGACATTGAGGATCTTGCCGCGGAGCGGCAGCACGGCCTGATTGCCGCGGTCGCGGCCCTGCGTGGCGGAACCGCCGGCGCTGTCACCCTCGACGAGAAACAGCTCGGATTTGGCCGGGTCTTTTTCAGAACAGTCTTTTAGTTTGCCGGCGAGGAAGTTGACGTCGAGCGCCGATTTGCGGCGCGTCAGCTCGCGCGCCTTGCGGGCGGCTTCACGCGCCGCGGCGGCTTCGGCGACCTTGCCGACGACGATGCGCGCCTCTTGCGGATGCTCCTCGAACCATTGCTGGAGCTTGTCGTTGACGACGTTTTCGACGACCGGGCGGACTTCGGACGAGACCAGCTTGTCCTTGGTCTGGCTCGAGAATTTCGGGTCGGGGACCTTCACCGAGAGCACGCAGGTCAAACCCTCGCGCGAATCTTCGCCCGAGAGCGTCACCTTCTCGCGCTTCAGTATGCCGCTCGATTCCGCATAGGTCGCGACCTGCCGGGTCAGAGCGCCGCGATAGCCGGCGAGATGCGTGCCGCCGTCGCGCTG
>JBDSHC010000089.1:0-39515 GCA_039918675.1 Devosia sp. | reverse complement strand
CCCGCACTACAACGCCGAGTTCAAGGCTCATGAGAAGGCTCGCCTGACCCTCTCCTATCTGCAGCGATTGCAGCAAGCGGACCCTTGGCACGTCATCGCGCTGGTGTCGGAAGGCGCGGTCGGCGGGGCGCTGATCTCGGGTCCCGAGTTCGGTGCGGTGTTCCGCTATTGGAGCTGGATCTTCCCAGCCTTCCGCAAGACGCGCCTCGGCATGCATGGCATGCGCGCCTTTGACGAGCATTTCGACAATGGCAGATTCCACAAGGCCTACACCTTCGTGCGCCCCGAGAACGAAGTCGCCCTCGCCCTCCTCCGCCGCTATGGCTATGCCGAGACCGCAGTGCTGAAGAACCACATCTTCGGGCAGGACTATTGCGTGATGGAAAAGCCCTACACCAAGGTCACCGAAGGCTACGACCACGGTGTTCCCAATATCGGGCGCCTCGGCCGCCTGACGCGGATGCTCAGCGAGTTGCTCGGACGCTAATGCCCAGGCCGACAAGGCTACGAGCAACTATTTCGAACCACACCGCGAAAGCACTTTTCTCGACGGGCAGTGCGCGCAACTGGCTAGGATGAACCCATTCGCCCCCTTGCGCAAAGCCGATATCGGCAAGCTGGCGGGCGTCGAGCTGGTCGAGTTCGGCGATGTCGGTGTGGTTGAACCGGGTCATTTGGTGCTCCTTCGGTGCGAGGGTTACGTCAGCACCGTGAGAGCAATCTGGATCGCCGAGGCAGATTGGGTCCTTAAGCGGGCTCCCAAAAGTTACAAAAACCTCCAAATGCCTGGGGTTAGTCCGCCAGCCCCGCCTTGATCAGGCCTGTCCGCATTATCTCCAGACGGCCAGGCACACCGGGGTTCAACGCGATCGCCGAAGCGCGCGAATTGGGGGCGATGGCGAGCAGCCGGCCCAGCGCCGCTCGCGCCTCGTCCATGCGGTCGAGGTGCGCATAAGCCGGGATCAGCGACCAATAGGTCATCGGCCACTCATTGTAAGTCGCGAGAGATTTCAGGCCCCATTCGATCGCGGCCTCGAAATCGCCCCGCAGCAGGTGGGTCGTTCCCATCCCTGAGAGCCAGCCATAGACATCGGGCGCATTCGGGCTGAGACGCAACGCACGCTCGAACGTCAACGCGGCCTCGTCCATGTCACCAGCGAGGAAATTGCCGAAGCCCCACAAACCGAGGACGATCAGATTGTTGGGATTAGCCGCGGCGGCACGGCGAAGGGCTCCCAGCGCAGTCTCGACATCGCCATCGATTACCAACGAGAGCCACCCGGCAACGGCAAGAACGATGGGTTCAGTTGGATCGGCGAGCAACGCCGCACGCACCAACGCCAGACATTCGCCTTTGTCGTCGGGACCGATCGGCGCGAGCCCCCAGGTCAACCGCTTCTCGATCACCCATGCTGCATGGGCCTGCGCGAGCGCGAAACCGGGATCGAGCGCGATGGCGCGGCGCAGCAGGTCGAGCGCCACGCCATAGTCGGCAGCGTCCATACTGTAGGTCAACGGCAGCGCACGCAGATACAGGTCATAGGCATCGAGACTGTCTGGGCGCTTGCGCCTCGCCCGCTCGATCTCGGCGACACGGATCTTGGGTTCGATGAGACCGACGACGCTTTCGGTGATGGCGTCCTGGAAATCGAAGATGTCGTCGAGATCGCCGTCGAATTTGTCGGCCCACAGATGCGAGCCGGTTTCCGCATCGAGCAGCTTTGCAGTGACGCGCACGCGCTTGTCGTGACGCCGTACCGCACCTTCGAGCAAGTAGCGCACGCCGAGCTCGCTGGCCGCCTCACGCACATCGACGGTGCGGCCTCTATAGACAAAACTCGAGCTGCGCGAGACCACCGAGAAAGTACCAAAGCGCGAGAGCGCCGTAATCAAATCCTCGACGATGCCGTCGGCGAAGTAATCGTCGCTCGCGTCACCGCCCAGATTGACGAAGGGGAGGACAGCGACTGAGGGAATGCCACCATTGCTCATGATAGGACTGGCGTGTGCCGGAGCGACGAAGCGATAACCGACGCGTGGGACGGTGACGATAAGCGGCTCGCCGATCGTCTTGCGCAAATTGGCGATCTGTACCGTGAGGTTGCCCTCTTCGACGAAGGTGCCGGGCCAGGCGGCCTCCATCAGCGCCGACTTCTCGACGACGGTTCCTGCCGCATCCACCAGCGTCCTGAGTAGCACCGCCCCGCGATGGCTGATGCCGAGTGGCACGCCATCCTTCGACAAGACCTCGCGGTCGCTATCGAAAGTAAAGGCCCCGAACGTCGAAGTAGTGCCCACCATGGGGGCTTATAGCGTAACAATCACCCTGCCTACCAGCGGTGCGGGCAGGCTACTCGGCCGGCTTTGCCATCAGGACGGGCTGACGGCGTAGACGGCGCGGATTGAGACATCCACGCCCGCAACCTTGAGCGCCGTGAACCACAGTGCACCCGACCACACCGTCATGCTGATCAGCGCGGCGATGGACGCGCCCAGCAGGCCGAATGGCGGCACGAGGGCGAGATTGGCGAACACCACCGTGACCAGGGCTGCAGCGACGGCGGGCAGCGTTGCATAGGGGCGATTGTGGATCGACAGCACCACCGAGGCGGGGCCGAAGACGGAACGGATGACGAGACCAAGGCAGAGAATGGCGAGCGGGATGACGCCGGCCTGGAACTGCGGTCCAAAGAGGTAGAAGACCACCGGTGAGCCGATTAGGACGGCGATCAGCAGTGCGACCGACAGGCCAGAGGCGACGAGATTCGCCTCGCCGATCTTGCGATGGAAACCGGCGCGGTCCTTCATGGCTTCGCTCTCGAACATATCGGGCATGGTGACCGCATAGACCGAGCCGACACCGAAAGCGACGAGCGAGAACACACGGGTGCAGACGCCGAAGATCGCGAGCTCCTGGCGCGGCATGTGGCCGGCGAGCAGCAGCAGATCGATGTCGAAGAAAAAGTCGCCGGCAACGGTGAGCGCTACCCATGGGATGGCAAAATGCCACCAGCGGCGCCACTCTTTGGGACGATGCTCGGTTTCGAGCGGGATGGACTTTACGACACGCGCCAGCATGGCGAACTGCACGACGGCCACGACGGCGTAACCGATCGACAGGACCCACATCAGCTGGTTGATGCTGCCGGCGCCGTTGACAGTCGCAATGGCGACGACGAAGCCCGCGATGGCGAGCAGTGGCCGCAACAGCGTTTCAGCAAAGAAGCCGGCAAACGGACGCTTCAGCCCCACCAGCATGCCGCCCGAGACGAACACCATCGCGGTCGCGGTGGCGAGCACGGTGGCGGGGATCAGATGCGTCGCAAAGACCTTGCCAGCTTCGCCGAGGAGCAGGGTCAGCGGATAGCCGAGGACCAGCAGCAGGACTGCGGTGATCGCGACGTGGAGATATGCTCGGGCCGTGAAGGCGCGCAGCAGACGGCCCTCGCCCTTGGCGCGATACTCCGCCGCGAAATATGTGCCGATCGATTCAAAGCCGAGCGGCATGATCACGGCGATGATGTTCACCGTCGCTATGACGAGAATGTACTCGCCCAATGCTTCGCTGCTGATGAAGCGCGCAATGGCCGCCTGGACGAGAAAGGTGAGGCCGGCGCCGAACAGGCGGGCGCCGAAGATTACGGTCGATTGCGAGAGCAGGCGGTGGCGGAGGTTCATTCTGCGGCCTCGGCATCGTCGCGTTTCTGGTCGGGCTTGGCCCGATCGGAGCGGAACTTCCCGATTTCGCGCCGCGCCTTCTGGAACATGTCGCGTGCAAAGAAAGCCGCATCGCCGACGAAGCGCGGCCACCAATGCGACGCGAAATTGGCAACCGGCGGGACCGGCTGGATCACGCCGGCATCGCCGACCATGCCCTTCTTGAACTGGTGCAGCCCATGGAAGCCGTCGGTGCCGCCCAGATCGTACCATTTGGCGGGCGTGTTATCGCGCAGCCAGCGGATGATGTGCCAATGCATGAAATAGCCGGCGCGCAGCGGCAGCGCGCTGTCGGTAGTCGCGCCATAGAGATAGACCGCGCGGTCGCCCGACTTGAAGATGATCGCACCCGCGATGACTACGCCCTCATGACGCACGAAGAACAGCTCCGGTCGCAGCGTATCGTTGTCCATCGCCATCAGCGCCGAAACCGTGCCGTAGGCGGAATAGTCCGCGAACTTCTTGCGATCGAGCATCTTCTCGTAGAGTGCCGCGAATTCGGGGAAACGCGAGGCTGGCGCATACTCGAAGCTCAGCCCGGCCTTCTCGGACTTCTTGAGGTGATAGCGCCATTTCTGCTCGAAGCTCTTGCGCTGCTCCTCGTCGGACAGGCGGAGATTGACGATGTAGCGATTGGGGAACGCCAGCTCGGCGCTCCTGGCGAAGCCGCGATGCATCAGATGGTCGTATTCGGCATTGAACGGCGACAGCGAGGCGCGCGGCAGCACGCTCAGCATCAGCCGGCGGTGCTCGGCATAATCGACAACGAGCGCATCGATCATCTCGCGATAGATATCGAGCCTGTCGGGGTGATCGGCCTTCGCCAGCATCGGACCCCATTTGGCCACCGCTAGAGCACCGAGCTTCAGCGGGAATGGCTGGATCATCATCAGCGATCCGCCGACGACCTCACCGCCGCGCCAGAACAGCACCGGCTCATGGCTGACGCCCGGCCAACGCGTCTTGGCGAATGTGTAGAGCTGCTCCTGGCAGACTTCATCGAACTGCGCGATCGTGCGGTCCCAGATTTCGGGCGAGACAATCTGCGTGGTCACCGCCATCCGCGGTGCCGCGATCTTGGGCGCAGGGCGGACATACGGATGATCGAGAGCGACAGACACGGCATGACTCCATTGTTGGAGCCAAAATACGCCTGCCGGGACCTAAAATCCCTTCAGAAACAAGGTAAATGCGAGCTAACCGCCGGTTTGGTTACTAATGGGCGACCGGCAGCGCTCAGTTGATGAAGGGGATCGCCGGCAGAGTGTGGCCCAGCACCTGATCGGCGCCCTCGTAGAACATCCGCACCGCCACATAGAGGATGATCGCGAGACCCACCCAAGCGATCCAGCGGAAGCGCGTCAGAAGCGAGGCGATGTAGCTGGCAGCGACGCCCATCATCACCACCGATAGGCCAAGCCCGAAGATCAGCGCCTCGAAATGATGCTGCGCGGCGCCGGCAACAGCGAGGACGTTGTCGAGCGACATCGACACGTCGGCGATAACGATCTGTATGACCGCCTGCCGTAGCGTCTTACGCGGGGCACCGGCGGCGCCTTCTAGACTGGCGTGCTCCTCATGCGGCGGCTCGCGCAGCTCGCGATACATCTTCCAGCAGACATAGAGCAGCAGGGCGCCACCGGCGATCAGCAGCCCGCCGCCCAGCGACAAAAGCTGGGTCGTGATCAGTGCGAAACAGATGCGGAGGACCGTCGCGGCGATGATGCCGATCAGGATGGCCTTGCGCCGCACATCGGACGCAAGACCTGCTGCCGCCAGCCCGATCACCACCGCATTGTCGCCCGCCAGCACCAGATCGATGAGGATGACCTGGACGAGCGCCGAAAGACCGGAGGGCGAAAACAGATCCAATGCGGGAAACCTTTAAGTTCATCGGCGGCTGGGCCAGATCAGCTATTTAGGCAATGGGCGACTGGGTTTCACCCCCAAAATCGACGCAGTCCCGCGCTTTTGACCGGAACCTATCGCTGGCTGCGGCCGGCCCGGATGACGAAACCGATCACTTCGGCCACCGCTTGGTAGAGTTCGTGGGGAATGCTGTCATCGAGCGGCACCCCGCTGAGCGCCTCGGCTAGCATGGGATTGGCATCGACGATCACCCCATTCTCGCGCGCCACTTCGATGATCTTCTCGGCGATGACACCCCTGCCCTTGGCCACGACGCGCGGCGCGGCGCGGGTGCCGATCTCGTAATCCAGCGCCACAGCGATTGCGGGTTTCTTGGACTCCTCGCTCATGTGAGGCTGTCCAGCAAATGCCCGGAACCCGGTTTGGGCATTTCGGGCGGCGCGCTACGGACGCGAACCCCGCCCGGATCGAGCCCGAGCGCCGCTAACGCCTTGCCCAGTTCAGGCAGTGCGGCATTGAGACGCTCGGCGGTTTCCGGTTCGACGGCCCACAGCGCGACATTGACCGATTTTCCGAGAATACCCACCTCGGCGCCGACTTCGCCGGTGCCGGAAAAGCTCATGGCGAAACGCATGGACCAGCCGCGCTTGGCCTCACTCTTTTGGCGCCCACCGTCGCGGCTGACCTGAAACTGCGCCATCACCAGCTCATTGCCGATGAGGAACGGCAATTCGATGCGCTGCTCGGCCGCAGCCGCACGCTGCGGAGCCACATCGGGCAGCGAGGCGAGTTGCATCAGCTTGACCCGCGACAGTGCTGAATCAGCCTGGCCGTGAAGCACGCGCCCAGCCTCGCGCGGGCTGACGGGCAATGGTGCGGTCTCGACGATTTCGCCACGCAGCGGCATGCCTTTGAGCGGCGGCGGCGTCTGCTTGCCGGGCGCTACCGGAGCCGGGGTTCCACCTAGCCAGGTCGCAAGCGCACCTTTAAGCGCAGTGAGACCGGCCTTGAGGTCGCCGCTGGGCGGCGTGGCGGTACTGAGGCCGGCCTCGAGATAGATCCCCGACTTGGCGATGGCCGCTTTGAGCATGTCCGCCGTCGGGCCATTGGCCGGCATGGCAATGCGCTGGGCCAGAACCTCCATCGCCGCGCGCAACACGGGCTCGGGCAACGCCCCCTGTTTTGCCACCATGGTCGCGAGCGACGAAAGCAAGGGCCCGAGCGAGTTCTGCTTGGCGAGCGCCTCGGGCAGCATCTGCGCGAGGGCCGCTTGCGGCGTAGCCGGCATTGGCGGCGGTCCCTGCTGACCAGCCACCGCAGGTTGCGGTGGCGATTTTGGCAGATCGGCGACGGTGGCTGGTGGACGTGCGGCGATTTGCGCGACGAGTAGCGGGCTCGCGGCTTGGGGTTCTTCAGTCACAACGGGCACGGCTTGCGCCGCAACGGTTGCCGAGGGCGAGACCGTGAGGGCCGCGGCGGGCTGACCAGCAGCGCCCGGCACGGTGATCGCCGAGGTAACTGGCGAGGTCGGCTGGTTCGGAGCCGGTGCCGCTGGCGGCGGCTGGGTGGCCGTCTGCGTCGCAGGCAGAGCGACCGACGCAATGGGCGCTTGGGGGACGACCGCGCCGGAGATGAGGGCCGGCGACGGAGCTTGAGGTATCGAGGCAACGGTCAATTGCAACTGCGGCAGTGGTGAGTTCGCGGCCTGCGCGGGAACCGCCAGTTGAGGAGGCGACGTGGCCGGGACTGTGGGTTGCGGCGATGCAACATTCGTCGAGTGTGGAGCTGCGTTGGTCGCCGCTGTCGTGGGGGTCGGTGGCGCTGAGATGGTCGATGGTTGCGCTTGTTGCGGGGAAACTGGGTCTGCCTTCGCTAGAACAGCGCTTTGTATTGACGAGGGCGGCGCGGGCGCGACGCTTGTCGTCACGGGCGCGGTGGGCGTTGTGTTTGCAGGCGGCGGGACCGCGGTCGTCGCGACACGCTGAGCCGGATCAGGGTTGGCGACGGGTTGGCTCTGTGGGGCCGGTGCGGTCGTCGTGGGTAGCGGTGCGCTTGGGGCTGCAGCGACGGGCGAAAGCATCGTGGCGGTCGCGACCGGAGTTGTGGAGGCCAGCGCATTGGTCGGTGTTGCTATTGGTGCGGACTGTGTTGACTGTGGCGTCGGCGTTGCTGCTGTCGAGATCAGAGGGGAAACCGTAGCCGGCGCGGCAGGGGGAGTTGATGCGGTAATGATTGGCGTGGTTGTCGGCGGCGGCGGTGCGGTCGCAGGTGGTGGCGGTGCGGCGATCACTGCTGCGGGCAGCGAAGGCGTCGCGACAGGGACCGGCGAACTGGGAAGTGACGACGCCTGCGGCAAGACTATATTCGCCTGCGGCAAGATTACATTCGCTTGTGCCAAGGGCAGCACCGGCGCGGATACCGGCGCCACCGCGATTGCCGGCACAATCGGCGGCGCAACAAGGGCCAGCTGCGGCACAGGCCCCGCGACCTTCACCTGCAATTGCAGCGTGGTGCCGGGTGGCAGAGTCTGCGGCAATTGCGCGTTGACGATCACATCGCCGACTTTGAGCGCCGTGAGACCCTCGGGCGTCTTCCCCAGCACCACCGCCTCGAGCACCTGCCCCGGCTTGAACAGCGACGGCTCCGCTGCCGCTGGGCGGAGCGCAGGGCTTTGAGCCAAGGTGGGAACAGCAACGGCCATTCGGCCAAATTGCCGGATTCGGGTTAACGGGCGTTAACCGAAACCGATAAGTCTGGTGCGAATGGTGGGCGGCCGGGGACTCGAACCCCGGACCCGGCGATTAAGAGTCGCCTGCTCTACCAGCTGAGCTAGCCGCCCGATCCGGGGCGGTGACTACCAGAGGGATACACCCCTGTCCAGCGATGCTTGGCACTTTCCGGGCGGCCATGCATTGTGCCCTCGAAACGCCCCGGAATCCGGTAGAATCGCAGCATGAACAGTACCTTCGCTTTCGATAACCCCGCCACCTGGATTGGACTGGCCCTTCCTATCCTCGCGGCGCTTGTCGTGGTCGTCGGCGGTTGGATCGTCGGTCGCATGGCGCAACGCGCCGTCGTGACCCTGCTGCCGCGCGCCGGGGGCAACACCAACACGATCGCGCCCTTCGCAGGCGAGGCGGTGCGCTACGGGATCGTGATCTTTGCGCTGATCACCGCGCTTGGATTCATCGGCGTCCCCTCGGCGTCGATCTTTGCTGTTGTCGGCGCCGCGAGTCTGGCGCTGGCGCTGGCGTTGCAGGGCACGCTCTCCAACATCGCCTCTGGCATCATGCTCGCCTGGATCAGGCCTATCGCTGTGGGCGAATACATCAAAGGCGACGGCGTCGAGGGTGAAGTTATCGAGATCGGGCTGTTCGGCACGCGGCTGCGCTCGACCAGCGGGCTGTTCGTCTATTGCACCAACAATCGGCTGTGGAACGGACCAATCACCAACCACACGCGCGAGCCGCGCCGCCGCATCGATATCGACGTCACGATTCCCGACGGCGCCAATATCGGGCGTGCCCGCAAAGCGCTGCTCGCCGTCGCCAAAGACAAGCGCGTGCTGGGCGATCCGGCGCCAATTGTCTTCGTCAGCGCCTTCGGCGCGGCCACGGTGACTCTCGAAATCCGCCTCTGGGTCAAGACGCCCGACTATCGCGTGGCGCTGCGCGATTTAACCGAGGCGGCCAAGCTTGGCATCAACAAGATGCTCGCTGCGACCGATGGCGGTGTCGCGGAGGTCACTCAGGCCGAGGATCCTCACGTGACGCAGAGCGGTACGCAGACTCCGACTTGAGCTCCGCGCGTCGCCGCGCTATCGGCTGAGCATGAGCCCGCGCCTCACCAGTATCGTCACCTCCCTGCCCGAAACCATCCCTTTCGTCGGGCCGGAAACGCTGGAACGTCGTTTGGGGCAGACGTTCCGGGCGCGGCTCGGCGCCAATGAGAGTGCGTTCGGACCCGCGCCTTCCGTCATCGCCGCGATGCGCAGCGCCGCGGCTTGCGTCTGGCAGTATGGCGATCCCGAACTCTACCCGCTGCGCTCGGCGCTCGCGGCCCATATCGGCGTGCCATACGACAATGTTGTTGTTGGCGAGGGTATCGACGGGCTGCATGGACTGATCGCGCGGCTGCTAATCTCGCCGGGCGACGTGGCCGTGACCTCGCTCGGCGCCTATCCCACCTTCAATTACCATGTGGCCGGGTACGGTGGCCGCATCGTCGCTGTACCCTATCGGGACGATCGCGAAGACCTCGACGCATTGGCTGAGGCTGCGGTGCGCGAGAACGCCAAGGTGGTCTACGTCTCGAATCCGGACAATCCGATGGGGACGTGGTGGGGTGCTGCGGAGATTGACCGCTTCATCGCTCGTGTGCCCGAGACGACGCTGGTGCTGCTCGACGAAGCCTATTGCGAGACGGCGCCCGCAGACGCCCTGCCCGAAATAGATATCGCCCGCCCCAATTTGATCCGTACGCGAACGTTCTCGAAGGCCTATGGCCTCGCTGGGATGCGGATCGGCTACGCCATTGGCGAAGCAACTTTCCTTAGGCAATTCGACAAGGTCCGCAATCAGTTTGGCGTAACCCGGCTGAGCCAGGTCGCAGCCATTGCCGCTCTCGCCAATCAAACGCATCTGCGCGACGTGGTCGCCAAGGTTGCTGCGGGCCGCGAGCGTATCGCCCAGATCGCGCGGGACAATGGTCTCGTCGCAATCCCATCCGCGACGAATTTCGTTGCGATCGATTGTGGCCATGACGGCGTCTTCGCGCGGGCCGTTCTGGATGCATTGCAGACGCGCGGCGTGTTCATCCGCAAGCCGATGGCGCCGGGACTCGATCGCTGCATTCGCGTGACGGTTGGCACGCCCGAGGCGCTGGACGTGTTCGCCGAAGAATTGCCGCGAGCGCTAGCCGCGGCGGCGGCCTAGCCGGCGAACTGCTGGCGGCGCGCCGCCATTCCGGCCGATACCGTGTGAATGTCGCCATCCACCGCCGCCAGTGTGAAACCCTGTTCCAGCAGCAGCTTGGCGCGCTCGTCGAAGAACTGGAAACCCGACGCCTTGCCGGTAGCGCGAATGGCCCGCCCTGCGCTTTCGACGACGGCAACGACATCAGGATGCCGCGTGTTGCCGAGATGGCCCATGTTCGCCGCTAGATCGTTGGCGCCGATCAGCATCGCGTCGACGCCCTCGATCGCGCCGAACGCTGCGATATTGCCGACGGACTCCGGCGTCTCGATCTGAATGATGACGCAGATATCGTCCTCATACGTTGTGAGGTAGCTCATATCCTTGCCCCAGCGACTGGCGCGCGTGGTGCCGGAGAAGCCGCGAATACCTTTGGGCGGATAGCGGGTCGAAGCTACGGCCAGCTTCGCCTCCTCGACCGTCTGGACGAAAGGAAACATGAAGCTGCGCACGCCGGCTTCGAGCAGCCGCTTGACTAGCACCGGATCGATGCTGGGAATGCGCACCACAAGCTCCGCCGGTCCGCCATTGAGCGCGGCAAGCACATGGCGCTCGACGCTCTCGTCATCATGGCTCGAATGTTCCGTGTCGAGCAGCAGCCAGTCCCAGCCAGCACCTGCTGCCATCTCGGTCAACGCGATGCTGTTGAGCGACAACCAGAAGCCGAGCGCCTGCTGGCGCGCGGCAAGTTTGCGCTTGAGCGCGTTGGGCGGATAGAGCGTCACGCGCTGGCTTCCATCGCACCTTGCGCCGCAGCACCGCGCTCGATCATCAGGCGGTTGACCGCGTTGAGATAGGCGCGCGCGGAGGCGACGAGCGTATCGGGCTCGGCGGCGTTACCCGACGCGATACGGCCATTGAGTTCGAGGCGTACATGCGCGCTCGCCTGCGCGTCGGTACCGCCGGTCACGCCATCGACAGCGTAGAGGACGAGATGCGGCTGTGAGCCGACGGCCTGCTTGATGGCATTGAAGATCGCGTCGACCGAGCCGGTGCCATCGTAGCTGGCCTTCACGTCCGTGCCGTTGATCGACAACGTGAGGTCGCAGCGATGCATGCCGCCTGTCTTGGAGATCACCTCCATATCGACCAGCTTCATGCGATCGTCGATCGAACCGGCCTCGTCATCCACGAGCGCCACGATGTCGGCGTCGTAGATGTGCTTCTTGCGATCGGCGAGATCCTTGAAGCGCTGGAACGCTTCCTGGAAGGCGTTGTCGGCGAGGTCGTAGCCCAGTTCGCGCAGCTTGTCCTTGAACGCGGCGCGGCCGGAATGCTTGCCCATCACCAGCGTCGTTTCTTTGATGCCGACCGAGGCGGGCGTCATGATCTCATAGGTCTCGGCGTTCTTCAGCATGCCGTCCTGGTGGATGCCGCTCTCATGCGCGAAGGCGTTCTTGCCCACGATCGCCTTGTTGTATTGCACCGGGAAGTTAGCCGCAGCCGAGACGATCTTGCTGGCACGGCTCAGATGCGTCGTCTCGATGTTGGTGTGGTACGGCATCGCATCGCCGCGCGTACGCAGCGCCATCACGATCTCTTCGAGCGCGGCATTGCCGGCGCGTTCGCCCAGCCCGTTGATAGTGCATTCGACCTGTCGTGCGCCCGCCTTCACCGCAGCCAGCGAATTGGCGACCGCGAGCCCCAGATCATTGTGACAATGCGACGAGAAGATCACGGTATCGGCGCCGGGCACTCGCTCGATGATCGAGCGGAACATCGCACCATGCTCTTCGGGCACCGCATAACCCACCGTGTCCGGCAGATTGATCGTCGTGGCGCCGGCCTTGATCGCGAGCTCGACACAGCGGGCCAGATAGTCGATCGGCGTGCGGGTCGCGTCCATGGCACTCCACTCGACATTGTCGACCAGGTTGCGCGCCTGGGCGACGGTCGCCGAGATGATCTCGAGCACCTGCTCCTCGGTCTTCTTCATCTGGTGCGCCAGATGGATCGGCGAGGTCGAAACGAAAGTGTGGATGCGGCCCTGCCTAGCGTGACGCACCGCCTCGCCGGCCCGCGCGATGTCGGCGGGAATGGCGCGGGCGAGTCCGGCCACCACCGCGTTTTTCACCTGCTTGGCGACAGCCACGACAGCCTCGAAATCGCCATTGGAGGCGATGGGGAAACCGGCCTCAATGATATCGACGCCCATCTCGTCGAGGGCCTCGGCGACCTGCAGCTTTTCTTCGAGCGTCATCGTCGCGCCAGGGCTCTGCTCGCCGTCGCGCAGCGTCGTATCGAAGATGAATACGCGGTCTTTGTTGGTGTCGGTGGTGGTCATGCTGGTCTTCCTATCCAACGGCCGGGGTCAAAACCCTCACGGCCGGACAAATCTGTTGTTCGGCTTCAGTCGTTATCCCCTGACCACCCGCCCGCTATCGCGAGCCGCCGGTACTCAGGGGCTGATAAGAAGGAGAAGCAGAAGCGCAGGAAGCAGCAGCAGGCCAGCCGCAATGATCATCCGGCTCTCGCGAGCCTTCTGTTCAGCTTGGGCAATGGCAATGGCGCGGGCGCGCGGCATCTGCTTGGTTCCAGTTCGAACCAGATGATGCGCGACTCCCGACGATTTTGCAAGCCTTTGGCGGGCTTGGCTTAATCGAAGGTCAAAACCGCCGCCGCAACGATCAGCAGGAAAGTCACCATGCCGACAATGCTGATCATCGGCGCCCGCTGCATCGCTGCGACGTCGCCACCCTGGGCCTTTTTGCCGTTGATCCCCGCATAGACCACGATGGCGATCTGGATCAGCACCAGCACCATCTTGATCGTGAACCACACGCCAAAGCCCGACGCGCCGCCATATTTGAGCCAGACCAGCAATGGCCCCGTGACCAGAAGAACGACCAGCGCCCCCCGGCTCATCATCGACAGCCGGGCTGCGATGGCACCGATCCTTGGCCGCACGTCGGGAGCGACGCCCGCCATGTTCGCCATGATCACCGGCATGCCGAAAATCGTGGCGCCTGCGACAGCCAGCGACAAGAGGTGCAACCAGAGCAACAGTGAGTTCAAGTATTCCATCGTCGATCCCCCCCATCGGGCAGCACTACTTACCGCCCGCGCCGCAACGAGCGCAATATGGGCCGAGACTGCGAATCCCGTTAGACACGGCAGAATAAATCTTGAGACGTTGCGTCACGATTTACTTCGCGGCCAGCACCGCGAGAGCCTAGTCGTCGAGGTCGAGACTGCCCTGCCCGATGATCACCGCGTGGCCGCCAATACCACCATGCGTCAGCGTTTCCCCATCCTTGCGGATCTGCATGCTGATGCGGCTTGGCCGCCCCATCTCATGGCCCTGGCGCAGTGCATATTCGGTCTGCCCGTCGGGCGCGTCGAGTGCGAGTTGGCCGATGAGCGCCGCCGCCGCAGCGCCGGTCGCTGGGTCTTCACCCAGCCCCATGCCCGGTGAGAACATGCGGGCGGCGTATTGATTGTCGGCCTCCTGCGGCGTCTCGGTGTAGACATAGACCGATCCATGGCCGAGCGGAAATATCTCGCTCCATCCGCCGTAGTTCGGCTTCACCCGGCGCAGGACGGCGGCATTCTTGACGGGAACGAGATAGAAGATCACGCCCGCCGAATAGACCGACGGATGGTTCAGCCCGACGCCGATATCTTCGGGCTCGAGGCCAAGCGCCAACGCCAGCCGCAGCGTATCGGGCGGATTGCCCGCCACCGTGGGGAGATGGGGCAATGCAAAACGTGCATGCCCGGTTCGCTTGTCCACCTTTTCGATCACGCAGGTGATCACCCCCACGGCTTCCTCGATCCGGATGGCGCTCATCCGCGTTTCGAGCCCGAGCACAACAGCGGCACCAACTGTGGGGTGGCCGGCGAAGGGTAACTCCACCGCTGGCGTAAAGATGCGCACAGCAGCCGCATGGCGTTCGAACTTCGGCTTGGTGATGAACACCGTTTCGCTGAGATTGAACTCGGCCGCGATGCGTTGCATCTGGTCGTCGAGGAGGCCATCGGCCCGCATGACCACCGCCAACGGATTGCCGCTCAGCCGCTCGGTCGTAAATACATCGAGAAGGAGATAATCGAGTTTCATGGTGACGCTCCACTAGGCCCTGCGTTTCGCGAGATCGCCACGTCCTGGAGGCGGCGGCGCTCAATCCATCCCCCGCTATTGCGGCGGCAGGGTCAGCGCCTTCCTATCATGTCCAAGATGGTCGCACAGCGCCTCGACGACAACACGGTGGTCGTCGCGCTCATGCAGGCCCGACACGCAGATCGAGCCGATCATGCCAGCCGATTTGACCCAGATCGGAAATCCGCCGCCGGCCAGCACGAAGTCCATGTTGTCGAGACCACGCCGCGGCCCGAAGAAATCATCGGCTCCGGCGTGTTCCAGCACGACACGGTAGCTCGCCTTCGAGAGGCGGTGGACGACGTTTGCCTTGCGCCGCAGCCAGTTCGCATTGTCGGCCGTCGAGCCCGCCAGCGCGGCGTAGAACAGCGGCCGTTCGCCGGTCCGGATCTCGATCGCGAGTCCCTGCCCCGCTGCGATGGCATTGTCCCGCAGGGCCGTGCCGAACTTGAAGGCGATGTCCTCACTGAACTCGGCAAAGACCAGCGCCTTTTCCTGCTCGATGATGAGCTTGATGTCGTCCCGCTTCGCCACGATCGTTCCCCCAGATCAGGCACCTTGCATAGACCGCCCTATCAGCCCTTCGCAACCTCCGCCGCAAATGCATCGAACAAGGGCTGGCGGGAAGCCGGTTGGCCGGGGAAATTGGGCCCATCCGGGTCGATCGTCACCCAGGGCAGTGCCCGGTCGGTCCAGATATTGCCAATCGGCCGGGCCCAGCTCGAATCGTCGAGCGTTCCCGGCTTGACGACAAGGATCGCCGGAGAGGCCAGCGGCTCGTTCCAGACCTTGGTCCCGCATTGGGCACAGCCCAGCATCCGGACGGTCCGTCCGCTATCGGCCGCCTTGTCGAATCCGACTAGCGTTCCCGCTATGAGTTCGATGTCACCGGCGTTCACCACCATGGACATCGTGTGCGTCGTACCCGAGAACCGCTGGCAGTCCTTGCAATGGCACGCATAGATCCCGAGCGGCACAGCCTTGAGGCGGTACCGGACGGCGCCGCACTGGCACCCACCCTCGACTGGAAATGCCGGCAGTTTCATTTATCCGCTCCGCCCTCTCGCCATTCATAAGCCGTTCACGGATGCAACGGCATAAGCCCGCCTCCCGAGGCAAAAGCCTCTTACTCCATTTAAGGAACGACGAAAATGAACATCCTGTCCTCGCTTTTCCGCCGTTCGGAAAAGCGCCGTGCCTACTCCGAACTCTTACAGCTCGACGATCATCTGCTGCGCGACATGGGCATCAACCGTTTCGACCTCCACCGCATGATGACCGATGCCCGCACCGCCCACACCAAGGGCCACAGCGCCCATGAATAGCCGCCAAGCACCCATCGGCGACGTAAAATGAAGGGCCCCGAGATGATCGGGGCCCTTTGTGTTTGTGAGCAGCACTAGAGGTCGAACTTCGCCCATACCATCTGATGATCCGAAGCTTCGTTCTTTGGCCCGGTGACTTCGGGAAACGCCGTCCAGATATTGGGATGGTAGGACCCTCGCCGCTCGATCCCGGTCGTCTTTAGCTTCTTGCGCAGGGCCGGCGACATCAAGAGATAGTCGAACTTGCCGCTCTTGAGCCCCGTTCCATAAGTGCCTGGCCGGTCCTTGGGGTAGTCGGCGTGGTCCATCACATCGCTGAAGCCCTTGAAGATTGGCTGGAGCGGAGCGCTGTCAGGCACATCGTTGAGGTCGCCCGCAACGAGCACAAGGTCCGAACGTTTCTTGGCCGCCATGGCGATCTTGTTCGCCCGCGTGGCTTGCTTCAGCCGTAGCGCGTTCGCTTCCTCCCGGTCCTTCTTTGAACTGTTGCGTTGCGACTTGAAGTGATTGGGCAGCACGACGATGCGCTTTCCACCGGGCAGGACGAGATCGTACTCTGGACAATCGCGAGAAAAAGTCGGCCGTCCTCCGCTCTCCTGCCCGTCGGTCACGTGCGAGCGGATCGTCTCGATCGGGAACCGGCTGGCAATCCCGACATCAATGCCGCGATCATCGTTGCCGTCGATGACCATGAAGTACGGATAGCTCCAGCCGAACTCCGCCTTGAGGACCTGTTCGTTGAAGCGCTTGAACGTTGGCCGGTTCTCGACTTCCACAAGCAACAAGATATCGGGTTTGTGGGCATCGATGACGCGCCCGGTGTTGAGTGTTGCTGCCCACGAAACATCTGACCGGCGCAACTCGAACCAGCCGACCCAATCGGATCGTCCATCAGCCGCGACGTAAGGGACGTGCTCCTTCTGACCCACCTTCTTCGTCGCGAAGAGGCGCCCGCGGACCTTTTGCAGGAACAGCAGCGCCTCTCGGGGCGGGTTCAGCTTCAACATCCCGTACCGCTCGGCGATCTCCAGCAGTGCTGCTTTGTCTTCGTCGGAATAGACATCCTTACGAACGATCGTGTTGCCGGTCTTCTCGTCGTCGATGGCCTGCTGCTTGGCATTGTCGGGCTCGCCGGACATGGCGGCAGTTCGAGTGAAAAGGTTCTCCATATTAAAAGTCGCAATAGTAATCTGCATGACGTTATCTCCCCGTAAGCAGAGGACGTATTCGCAACCTGTGCAGGTAAATAAACAAGGGGCCGCCTGGCAGGCAGCCCCCAATATCTGTTGAAATCGATAGATGAGATGCGAGCTTAGTTCTTGCTCTTGTCCACCAGCGCGCCTGCCTTGATCCAAGGCATCATGTCGCGCAGCTTGGCGCCGACTTCTTCGATCTGGTGCTCATCGGCGAGGCGGCGGGTGGCCTTGAAGCGCGAGCCGCCCGATTTGTGCTCCTGCATCCATTCCGAGGTGAACTTGCCCGACTGGATGTCCTTGAGCACGCGCTTCATTTCGGCCTTGGTGTCCGACGTGATGATCCGCGGACCCGAGACGTACTCGCCCCACTCGGCGGTGTTCGAAATCGAGTAGTTCATGTTGGCGATGCCGCCCTGGTAGATCAGGTCGACGATGAGCTTAACTTCGTGGAGGCACTCGAAATAGGCCATCTCGGGAGCGTAGCCGGCTTCCACCAGCGTCTCGAAGCCGCTGCGGATGAGTTCGACCAGACCGCCGCAGAGGACGACCTGCTCACCGAACAGATCCGTCTCGCATTCTTCGCGGAAGTTGGTTTCGATGACGCCCGAACGGCCACCGCCGACGCCCGACGCATATGCGAGCGCGATGTCATGCGCATTGCCCGACGCGTCCTGATGGACGGCGATGAGGCACGGCACGCCGCCACCCTTCTGGAACTCGCCGCGCACGGTATGGCCCGGGCCCTTCGGCGCGATCATGATCACGTCGACGGTCGACTTGGGCTCGATCAGGTTGAAGTGCACGTTAAGGCCGTGGGCAAACGCGATCGCGGCGCCATCACGGATGTTGGGCTCGATGTCTTTCTTGTAGGCGTCGGCCTGCAGCTCATCGGGGATGAGCATCATTATGACGTCGGCCCATTTGGCGGCTTCGGCAACGCTCAACGTTTTGAGCCCGGCGCCTTCGGCCTTCTTGGCCGAGCCCGAACCGGGACGCAGCGCCACGACGAGATCGGTGACGCCCGAATCCTTCAGATTCTGCGCATGGGCGTGGCCCTGCGAGCCATAGCCGACGATCGCGACCTTCTTGGATTTGATGATGTTGAGATCGGCATCCCGATCGTAATAAACGCGCATGGTTATCTCCCTCTAGCGTTGGCGCGATGCGCCCTTTGTTGTCAGCGCGCCCGCGGCGCCTGATTGGTTCCGTACAGAGTCAAAAACTGTTCCGTTGCTCGCTCCGCATCGCCCTCGATCTCCTTGAGCGTCAGCGCAAGCTTGTCGCCAAGCAGCAGGCGGATCTGGATGTCGCGGACGACCAGACCGAAGAAGGTCCGGAACGCGATTTCAGAACTGTCGAATTTGAGTAGCCGCGCATCGCGCCCTGCCTCGAGCACCGGCTTCAGCCGCTTGCCCATGGTGAAGCGGCCATTGTCGAGGACGATCGTGCCCAGCCCGTTGTCTTCCGTCGCATGCGTGATGGCGAGGCGATTAAGTGCCACAGAATTCTGGCCGGCGAGCGTCGACAGCAGATCTCGGCCGAATTGATAGATCGAGGTTCGCAGCGACATGGGGTCCAGCGTCTTCCGGTCAACGAGCGGCACACGCACCTTTGCCGCCTGCCACTGGACCGTGGCGGTCAGCAATCCGTCACGATCGCCGAACCATTTGTAGAGAGTCTCTTTTGAACAGCTGGCGCGCCGGGCCACCGCCGTCATGGTGAGGCCGTCCCCCGCTTCCACCAACAGATCGAGCGCCGCCGTCAGCACGGCCTGCTGGCGGGGCGTGAAGGTGTCGGAGGCGGGCCGGATGGCGACGGTCATGGCTGAAACAAATGTCAAAACGTTAAGCGCCTTCCGTACCGTACGTTACGGTTCGGCGTCAAGATGAATGAATTTGAGGTGAATGGGCCGATCAGCGAGGCTTCAATGGGGCAGGTTCATTGTGCGGGCAATGGAAACCCGGAGGCCGCATCGATGCATGTCAGGTCACTCATTGCGCCGCTCATCGCCGCCACCCTGCTGATCGGCGTCGCGACGACAGTCGAGGCCAAGAGCCTCAATCGCCTGGTATCGGTCTCGCAGGCATCGACCGCCGACTGCGGAAATAACAACCGCGATTGCGACCCGCCCAAGCCCTCTCAGTCGACCAAAAACAACAAATCCGACAAAAAGAACCATGGCGGCGGCCAGTTCAACGCCGCCGGCAAAGACATGGTCTATTGCCTGCCGCCCACCTGCTGAGATGCCCGGCTAGACACCCGCCGCCTTTCGCCCGCGTTGGAGCCCGAGCCAGCGCAATACGCCAAAACCGAGCGCCAACAACAGCAATGCCGGGCAGATCACGACGAGAATAGCGTGATAGCCGAGCGTGCCGCCCGCCAGCGCGAAGACCACGGCTGCGAGCAGCGCCCCGATCTTGCTCGCATTGGTGAACTGCGACGCAAGCGAACCCACGCCGCCACTTGTCGCGCGGCGCAACAACGGCAGGCAGACGACGGTGGTCGCGGCGAAGTGGCTGCCATAGAGCAGTTGCGCGACGAGCAGCACACCGGGTGCAGTCATGAAATTCAACAAGCCGAAATAGACGACACCGGCGCCAAGGCCGACCCACATGATGGTCTCGTCCGACGTCGCCTTGGTGAGCCGCGGCAAGAGCGCGATGACCACCACCTCGATGCCCGCCGCAGTGGACATCAGGAAGCCGGGCCAGAACGACGGCACCTGCAGCGTCTGGATGAGGTAGAGCGGCATGTCGATCGAATGGAGGACATTGGCGCAGGTGGTTGCGACCATGACGGTGAAGATCGGCCAGAACCCGAGCGGGCTCGCTTCACCGACAATCGGTTTGGCGGCAGGTTTCGCGATCGTCACGGGATTTGGCGCGCGACGACTGCGCGCGAGGAGCATCGCGAGCGAAGCGCCAGCATACATCAAGCCCATCGCGCAAACGACCAGCGGGTAACCGCTCGCCCAGAAGATCAGGAAGGACAGCGGCGGGCCGATGATCCAGGCGATCGAGAACAGCATTCGGGTGCGGTAGAGACCGGCGTCCTTGCCCCCATCGGCCGGTCCGTACCGCTCGTCATACATGTAGAGCGACGGCCCCCCAATCTGCCCAACCGCGCTGATCAGCGCCGCCGGCACGAGCCAGAACACCGACAGACCGGCGGCCAATGTGCACAACAGCGACAACACGCTGAGGACCGATGTCAGCGCGAAAACGGAGACCGGATCGAACCGGTCGAGCCGGCCGCGCCCAGCGTAGTAGGTGACGATGATGCCGAGAAATGTCGACGCGTAATTGTAGCTGCCGACGGCAAACGGACCGAGGCCGGCGACTGTGATGAGGTAGACACTCGCCACCGCGCGCATGCCGCCTGGCAGGACGGCTGAGAGTAGCGTCGCCCAATGCGCGAGCTGCGGCGCGGACGTTCTGAGCAAAGCCATGGGTAGAACGCCCGCCGTTCGAGAATCGCTTCAAGTATGGCCTATCGTCTCAAAAAGCCGCTTGTGCCGCAAACGCTTCAGAGCACGCCGCCCAACCACGCCAATTGCTCACGCTCCTGGAATGCGCCGCCGCCCTCGTGCTCGTTAAAGGTGTAGCTGATGATCTTTTTGGACTGGCCGCCGAAGGCATTGTAAGCCGCATAGACTGTCGAAGGCGGGCAGACATTGTCCATCAGCGCCACCGAGAACAGGGCGTGTCCCTTGGCGCGTGGCGCGATAGTGACGGTATCGAAATAGCGCAGCGTCTCGAAGGCGCGGTCGACCATATCGCGCTGCGCCGACAAATAGCGGGCGATCTCGCCGTAGGGATCGCGCGAGGCGAGCCCGACGGCACGCGGAAAATCGCTGAGGAACGGCACATCGGTGATCACCGCCTTGACCGACGGGTCGAGGCCGGCGGCGGCGAGCGCCAGCCCGCCACCCTGGCTGCCGCCGACTGTCGCGATGCGCGCGGGGTCGATCTCGGCCCGCTGCTTCAAGGTCTCGATCGCCCGCACCGTATCGGTGTAGACGCGCCGGTAGAAATACGTCTGGGGACTGGCGATGCCGCGCGTCATGAAGCCGGCATGCGAGGGATCGGAGCCGACGGGATCGGGGGTTTCACCGCGCGACCAGGCAGCACCCTGCCCCCGTGTGTCCATGACAAGCACAGGCCGCCCCGACGCCGGCCATAGCAGATGCTCCTGCGGGAACCCGCGCCCACCGTTGTAGCCGATGAATTTGACCATCGCGCCGGTGCCGCCGGCGGAACCCCTTGGCTGGATGTACCACGCCTTGATCGGGTGCCCGCCATAGCCGGCGAAGGTCACGTCGAACACTTCGACCAGCGGCAGCCCCGCGTCGAACGGCTCGAAGGTCGCGTTCAGCTTGTGCTGCCGCGCCTCGGCCAGCGTGTCGCGCCAGAAAGCGTCGAAGTCGGCAGGTGGCGTGACGCTGCTACGGTAGTTCGGCAGTTCTGATGGGCTGAGGTCGAAGAACGGCATTTTAGCTCCAATACAAAATCAGGTCGGACGAACCCCGCCGGGGTTCCAGTCGAATTGCGGCTTGTAGCCAAGCATGCGCTGCGCCTTTTCGATCGAGATCAGCGACTCGTTGGGCTGCAGCGGCCGCTTGCGCTTGGTGCCTGGGAACACCTCGTCGAGCAGTGCATCATTGCCCTTGCGCATCAGCGAATTGGAATTGGCGATGCCGAACACATGGGCGCCGGTGAGCTTGCTCTCGACCGACAGGCGCACCGCCTGTGCCGCGTCACGCGCGTCGATATAGGTCCACAGATTGAAATGCCGCGAACGCGCATTGGTCTGGTAGAACTCGAAGTTCTTGTAGTCATCCGGCTCCTGCACGTTCGAGAACCGCAGCCCGATAATCTTGGCCTCCTTGTCCCACAGCGCGAACTGCTCGGCCATCTTCTCGCCCAGCAGCTTGGACAGCGCATAGGACCATTGCGGCAGCTCGATCTCTTCGTCGACCGGCACATAGGCAGGACCGCCTTCATAAGGGATGCCGTAGACCGTCTCGCTCGACGCCCAAACGACATTGCGGATGCCCAGGCGACGCGCCGCCTCGAATACATTGTAGGTCGACTGCATATTGGTGTCGAAGATCACATTGTCCGGTGCCTCGCCCGGAGACGCGATGGCGCCGAGATGGACGATCGCTTCGACCGTCTCACCCTCATGACGGGCGTCGATGCCCGAAAAGGCACTCATCACCTGGCCGAAATCGGTGATGTCGGCGCGCGTGAAGGTGACGTCGGTCGGCTTGGGCGGGTTGGAGATGCCGGTCGGCCTGGCCATATCGATGGAGGTGACC
This sequence comes from Devosia sp., assembly GCA_039918675.1. GTDB lineage: Bacteria > Pseudomonadota > Alphaproteobacteria > Rhizobiales > Devosiaceae > Devosia_A. The sequence continues at coordinate 17,016 of JBDSHC010000089.1, read as the reverse complement.
TTATAGCCATGCTCCATCAAATCCTTGACGCAGGCGCGGCCCACTTTGCCGCTACCGCCGGTGACGATGATCATGATGCTCTCCTAGGATTTTGCGGCGGAAAGTGCCGCAAGCTCATGCCGGGCGCAAGAGCCGCCATGACGGCGCAAACAGCAGATACCAGATTGCCAGCGCCGCGCTGTAAATGATGACGGTGAGATAGACCGCCAAGCTGATGCTCGGCGCCACCGGCCACAGCCGCGCGAAGGGCAAGATCAGCACCAGATCATAGGCGAGAAAGCCGATGAGTTGCCCCTTGGCATTGGCCCAAACCGGCTGCAGCACACCAGCGACGAAATAAACCGCCGAGCCGACAAAGAAGCAGCCATAGACCGCGGAAGTATCCCGTTCGAGCGGCCACGGGAAGACGTCGAGCCTCCACAGGAGCGCTCCTCCCACTGCGAAGAGCACCACGGCAAAGCCGACGAACGACCAGCGGACGGGCGCCGGCATGGGCCGTTCACTGGACCATCCCAGGCCGCGCGATGCGAAGAACAGCACAAACGCGATCATTGCCGCCGAGAGATTGCCGATGCCGAACATCTGCAGCGGACTGCCCGGCGTCCCCCAGCTTCGCCAGAGGCAGTACGCCGCGATGCCGCCGGCTGTCAGGCAAATATTGGCCGCACCGCCACGCAGCGCCGCAAACTCGGCGCTGAGACCGATCCAGATCACCGGCGCTCCGATGGCTGCAAAGATCGAGGCGACGAAGATCGGCGACAATCCATAATTGGGAAACGGCCAGATCCGGACGATGAACGGCCACCCAAACAAGAAACCGGCCGCCACCGCCAGCGCAGCCGACCCGGTGGCGATGAGGGCAAACCGAAACAGCAAAACGCGCCGCGCCTGCTGGTCGATTGCCGAAAAGTCCAGCACGCTAAGCCCCCGCTTTGGCCCATTTCGGCAAAGCCAAACCTTTTTCCTGTACGTCGTCCATCACGGTACGGCCACCATACTCGGGCGAACGCCGCCACTCCTCAGCGACATATTCGTGGAACGACGGTCCACTCGCCGTGGCCTCGACCGCTCGCGCCTGATTGTCGAGCCGCTTGATCGCCGCAAGTTCCTCGGACGCGCCGAGCCGGGCCTTCACCACGGCGTATTTGAGCACCTTGATGGTCTCGTCATAGACCTTGAGCGGCACCGGGAATGGCGCACCGTCCTTGCCGCCCTTCGACATTGCGAACCGCGCCGGGTCTGAGAAGCGATGCGGCGCGCCATGGATCACTTCGGCGACCATTGCCAGCGAGCGCACCGTGCGCGCGCCGACGCCGGGCACCATCAGCAGATCGGCGAAATCGGCCGGCCCCTGATCGGCCGCCGCAGTGAGCGAGCCATGCAGCCTACGCAAGATCACATCCTTGGGCTTCACGTCATGGTGTGCCGGCATGACGAGGTAGGGCAGCATCGGCTGCTCGTCTTCCTCCGATGCGGCGTCGCGTCCCTCGATCTTGCCGATCTCGCGCACGATCCGGTCCGGTCCCAGATCGGCCAGCAGATCCACCTGCGCCAGCCGCGATTTCGCCGCCCGCACATCGGTCAAATTGACGATCGTCCCCTGCCCCATACCCTCGATCGCGGCATGCGGCGCGTCGACGAAATCGTGCAACCCGGCAGACTGCCAATGGTATCGCCGCGCCGTTGAAGTCTCGTCCTTCATCCCCTGCTGCACGACGACCCATTTGCCGTCATCGGCAACGATGAATCCATGGAGATAGAGATCGAATCCGTCCTGCACGGCGGCGCTATCGACCTTGGCCACCATACGGCTCGCCTTGGCCAGCGCATGACCATCGAAGCCCACGCGGTCGCCGATAGCCACCAGCTCGTCAGGCGTCTTGCGCGAATGCTTGCCACGGCCGCCGCAAACATGCAGCCCGAGTTCCTTCTCGAGCGGCGTCAGCCCGCGCTTCAACGCGCCGATGACTGATGTGGTGATGCCCGACGAGTGCCAATCCATCCCCATGACGGCACCGAACGACTGGAACCAGAACGGGTTGGCGAGCCGGTTGAGGAACTCATCACGCCCATATTCGCGCACGATCGCCTCGGTGATGACCGCGCCCAGCTTGGCCATCCGCCCTGCCAGCCACTCCGGCACGCGCCCGCCATGAAGGGGCAGATCCGCATGTCCGGCGCGTTGGGTCATGGCAAAAGCTACCACGGAACAAACCAGAAACAAAGTGTCTCTCGACGCCGGACGCGTTTCCACTAGACTTGTCCAGTCGGGGGCGGCGTCTGGGGCGAAATGCCGGATATCTTTATTTCCTACAAGAAGGAGGAGCGCGCGGTTGCGGCGCTGCTCGCGTCGCGCTTCACCGAGGCTGGCTACGACGTCTGGTGGGACGATGCGCTGCTGGCTGGTGAGCGCTTCGAGGACGAGATATCGGCCGTTCTCGACGAGTCGCGTGTCGTGGTTGTCTTGTGGTCGAAGCTCTCAGTCGTATCCGACTGGGTGAAAGCAGAGGCGGAGACGGCGCGCCAGCAGAAGAAGGCGTTGCCGACCATCATCGACGACCTCCCACCGGGTAAGCTGCCGCTGCTGTATCGTGGCATGCACGTCGCCCGGCTGCGCGAGTGGGCCGGCGACAACGACCATGCCGGCTTCGTCGAATTGATGGGCTCGATCGAGGATCGCCTCGGCACCGCCAGCGGCCCCAAGCTCAGTCCGCTGGAGGCCAAGGCAAAGCTGGTCGAGAGCGTCGACGAAGCCAAGCAGATCATAGCCGCCGCGCCCACCGAAACAGTCGCACCCGCGAAGCCCGCCGCGGCCGCAACTGCCGGGCGGCGATGGATCCCGTGGTGGGCAATCGTATTGCCTATCGTTGCTCTGCTCGGCGTCGTCGGCGGTCTGGTCTATTCCCAGATAGGCCGCACCTCGCCTTCAGACCAGGCGGCCGTGGAACGCTGCAAAGCCTGGTCCACATCCGCCAAGCTCGATTGGGTCTCGGGCTTTCCGCGCCTCGACGCCACCACGCCAGCTGATTGCGCCACGGCCGTCGAACTGTCTCCCATCGACGGCAATTATCTCGGCATGCTCGCGATGGTCCGTATCGTTCAGGGCAGCAGCTATGCAGCGGAGGCTGTGTCCCTCGCCAATCGGGGCGCCGAGAAGAACGGCGCGGCTGCGTACTATGCGCTCGGTGGCATGTATGGCCGCGGACTCGGCGTCACCGGCGACCCGGTACGCGCCGCTACCAATCTCAAAACCTCTGCCGATCTCGGGAACCTGCGCGCCGCCGGCCGGCTGTGCCTGATGGCGATGGATGGCAACATGTCCCTGCCCATCACGATCACACGCGACGACATCTCCGCTTTGTGCAAGCGCGCGGTCGAGGGCGGCGATGCACTTGGCCAGCTCGCCACCGGCCTCGCCTTCGAGCTCGGTACTGATGGGCGGACGGTAAACGCCGAGGCCGCTGTGCAATATTATCGCCAGGCCGCCGATCAGGGCCTCGACGAGGCCGCTGTGAGACTCGGCGCGCTCTACGACCACGGCATCGGTGTAGAACGCGATTTCGGCAAGGCCGTCGCGCTCTACCAGAACGCGGCGAACTTCGGCTTCGCCGCGGCGATCCGCTCCTATGGTGTCAGCCTCGAGCTCGGCAACGGCATTCCAGCAGGACATCAACAAGGCGGCACAGATGTATGAGACCGCCAGCATCCGCGGCGATCTCACCGCACTCATGCTCGCCGGCTACGGCTCCCCCGGCACCGAGCTGCCAAGTCCACGAAACAAACGCGACCTCGACCTGCTGCTGAGCGACGAAACACTCGTCACCGCCCGCCGGGTCTCGGCCCAGATGCACGCCCGTGGCTACATCCTGGCTCAGGACACCGGCCTCGCGCAGGGTGAGATGCAGATGTGCGTCGACGTCAACAATTCGATGTGCCAGGCGGCGATGGGGTACTTTTACGAGTATGGCATCACTGGCACCAAGGACGCGACCAAGGCTCTGCCGCTCTATCAGGCCTCCGCCGACCAGGGGAACATGTACGGCCAGTTCTGGCTGGGCTTCCTCTATGACACAGGCGACGGCGTCCCCAAGGATGCCGCCAAGGCGCTGCAATACTATCGCGCCGCTGCGGCGCAGGGCCACCTCACCGCGAAGAACCGTTTGACGCAGCTCGGCCAGCCGCTCTGAAGATTCTTTGGAGGCGCGCTTGACTCCGTCTCACTCCAAATTCATAACCAAATAGTTCTATAACAGTTTGGTTATCAAATGGACGCCTCGGAACACCTCGATGCCACGTTCATCGCTCTCGCCGACCCCACAAGGCGCGCAATCCTTGCGCGGTTGAAGTCGGGCGATGCCTCGGTGACGGAACTGGCCGAACCCTTCTCGATCAGCCAGCCAGCGATCTCCAAGCACCTCAAGATTCTCGAGCGCGCCGGGCTCGTGTCGCGCTCGGCCTCGGGCACAAAGCGCCCAGTACGAATCGAAGCCGGCCCCATGCGCGATGCCGCAGACTGGCTCGAGAGATACCGCGAGTTCTGGGAGAAATCCTATCAGCGCCTCGATGCCCTGCTCGAAATTCTCCAGACGCCCGTGAACGCCCCCGACAAGCCAAAAGCCAAGACGCAAAGGAAAGACGGCGATGCCTAACCCTCTCACCATCACCACCCCCGGCGATCGCGACATCGTCGTGGTCCGCGAATTTGACGCGCCGCGCGATCTGGTCTGGCTCTGCTACTCGAAGCCCGAACTGGTGCGCCGATGGTACGGACTCCCGGATTGGGTGATGACCCTCTGCGAGATGGATTTCCGCGTCGGCGGCAAATGGCGCTATGCCACCAAATCTCCCGGCGGCTACGAGATGGCCAGCCAGGGTCTCTATACCGCGATCACCGAGCCCGAGCGCATTGCTCAGACCGAATATTACGACGACGACTGGACCAAGGGCGGCAGCGAAAATGTCGTCGTGTTCACCGAGGCCGGCGGCCGCACGACCACCACCATGACCGTCACTTACTCCTCCGCCGAAGCCCGCGCCGCCGCCGCCGCGTCGCCGATGGCTGTGGGCATGGAGATCGGCTTCAAGCGGCTTGATGCCGTCTTGGCCGAGGAACAGGTCAGCTAGACCAAAACGACCTTCTATCGACGACGACCAACCCTGCCGGCCACTGGCGTGGATAGGGGGCGGACAAGCTTACCCTCAAATCAAGGACACTTCGAATGACCCTGACCATGAATGCTCCCACCAATTCCCGCAACATCCCCCGCAGTATAGGCGCCTGCGTCGCCGGCTTCGCGACTGTCGCCATCCTCTCAATGGCAACCGACACAGTCCTCCACGCCATGAACTACTACCCCAATGACGGCACCGCCGGCAGCGACGGCCAGCTAGCCTTCGCCCTCGCCTATCGCACTGCCTTCACCATCCTCGGTGGCTACATCGCCGCCCGCCTCGCACCATCGCGCGGCATGCTTCATGCAGTCATCATCGGTGCCATCGGCACCCTCGCCGCCGCCGGCGGAGCGGCAGCGATGTGGCATGTCGGGCACAATTGGTACGCGATCTCACTCGCCGCACTCGCCCTGCCCTCGACCGCCCTCGGCGGTTGGCTTTTCACCCGCAACCCGCGCTAAGCTCACCTCAAGGAGACCTCAAATGGCCAACACCACCATCACCCCCTTCCTCTGGTTCGACGGCAAAGTGCCTGCGGCCGTCGATTTCTACAAATCGATCTTCCCCGACACGCAGATCGAGATGGTCAGCGACTTCATGGCTGTCTTCACCCTGCAGGGGCAGCGCTTCTACGCGCTCAACGGCGGGCCGCATTACAAATTCACCGAAGCCGTCTCGTTCTTCGTCAGCGTCGATACGCAGGAGGAGGTGGACCACTACTGGAACAGCCTCATCGCTGGCGGCGGGGAGCCGTCGATGTGCGGCTGGCTCAAGGACAAGTTCGGCCTCAGCTGGCAGATCATTCCGCGTGCGCTCATGGACCACCAGATGAGCCCCGACCGCGAAGCAGCCAACCGGTCGCAGCAGGCGATGCTGAAGATGCGCAAGATCGTTATCGCGGATCTCGACAAAGCCTTCGCCGGCAAGTGAGCGCCACCAAGCTCACCGCCAAACACTTCACCGTCCGGCTGCACACCCTGCAGTCGGACGATGAGCTGCGCAAGATCCAGCGCTACTTCAAATCCGGCGAAGGCGACTACGGCCACGGCGACACATTCATCGGCGTCCGCATGGGCTCGATCTTCGATCTGGCAAAAGAATTCGTGCTGATGCCACTCGGCGAGATCGAGACGCTGCTCGACAATGACATTCACGAATCCCGTGTCGGCGCGCTGTCTATCATGGCCAAGCAATATGCCCTCAAGGTCGCGACCGATGAAACCCGCCAGTCGCTCTACGAGCTCTACCTTCGCCGCCACGACCGCATCGACAATTGGGACCTCGTCGATCTCGCCGCCTGGCATGTCGTCGGGCCATGGCTGCTCGACAAGCCGCGCATCGTTCTCCACAAGCTCGCCAAATCGAAGAACATGTGGGAGCGCCGGACTGCCATCCTCGCCACGTTCGCCTTCATCAAGCGCGGCGAGTTCGAAGACACGCTGAAGATCGCAACGGCCCTTCTCAGGGACACGGAGGATTTGATCCACAAGGCGGTCGGCGGCATGCTGCGCGCCATTGGCGACAAGGACCCTGACGCGCTAGCACAATTCCTCGATACGCACGCAGCGGCGATGCCCCGCACCATGCTCAGCTACGCCATCGAAAAACTCACGCCCGCAGACAAGGGGCGCTACAGGACCATAACATGACCATCACCCACGCCGCTGCCGCTGGCTTTGAGACCGACGCCGACCGCTATGCGCGCGGTAGGCCCGACTATCCGGCCGAAGTAGCAAGCTGGTTGCGCGACACACTGCACCTTGGGCCGGGCAAGACCGTCATCGATCTGGGTGCTGGCACGGGCAAGTTCACCAAGCGGCTCATCGAGACAGGTGCCGATGTCATCGCCGTCGAGCCCGCAGCCGCGATGCGCGCAAAGCTCACCGAGATCGCTGGCCTCAAGGTTCTGGAGGGCACCGCAGAGGCAATCCCGCTGACGGATGCGTCGGTCGATGCGATCGTCTGTGCCCAGGCCTTCCATTGGTTCGCCACGAAAGCGGCGCTCGCCGAGATCGCGCGCGTACTGAAGCCGGGCAGCGTGCTCGGCCTCATCTGGAACACCCACGACACCGGCGTGACATGGGTCAACGCACTAAGCGAGGTGACCTCAGCCTATGAGGGCGACGCGCCACGCTTTCGCAGCGGCAAATGGCGCGACGCGTTCCCCGCACCGGGCTTCGCCCCGCTTGAGGAGGCGAGTTTCGCCAACGCGCAAACAGGTCCTGCCGAGCAAATCGTCGTCGACCGCATGCTATCGACCAGCTTCATAGCCACGCTCCCATCAAGCGAGCGTCAGATCGTCGCCGACAAGCTCCGGGCCATTATTGCCGGCGAGCCTGAGCTCGCCGACCGCGATGAGATCACGATCCCCTACCGGACCTTTGCCTATTCGGCCACGCGGCTCTAATTCTTGCTGACCTTCCAGATCGTGCCATTGCCATCGTCCGAGAAGAACAGGCTCCCCGCCTTGTCAAATGCGATGCCGACCGGCCGGCCCCACACATCATTGTCGTTGACGACGAAGCCGGTCACGAAGTCCTCGTACGTTCCCGTCGGCTTTCCGCTGTCATCGAAGTCGAGACGGACCACCTTGTAGCCGGTGCGCGTGTTGCGGTTCCACGAGCCGTGCATCGCGACGAACGCGTCGCCCTTGAACTCGGGACCCCATGCGCCGGATTCGTCGAAAGCGATGTTGAGAGGCGCCGAATGCGCCTGGAACAGCACGTCGGGGACCGTCACCTTACCCTTGAGATCGTCGCGTGGCGTTGCTGCCCAGCGCGGGTCTGCGTGGTCGCCATTGTAGAACCACGGCCAGCCATAAAACGCGCCCTCCATCACCGACGTCGCATACTCGAACGGCACATTGTCCCCAAGCGCATCGCGCTCATTGACGACGCACCAGAGATCGCCGGTCGCCGGCTGGACATCGACCCCAGCGCAATTTCGCACGCCCGTTGCAAAGTAGCGCTCATCCTTCCCATCGGGGGTAAACGCCAGCACCGCAGCGCGGCGCTCTTCGCCACCCCATGCGACGCCGAGCGGATGATCCTTGATCCACGCATCCACACCGCCTTCAGGCTTGGCGTCCATCGTTCCGTCGATGCCGACATTGCTGCCTGAGCCCACCGAGAAATACATCGTCTTGCCATCGGGCGAGAACGCCACATCGCGCGTCCAATGGTGTTCCGCCGGAATGCCCTGCAGGATAGGCTCACCCGGTTCGCGACCTTCGGGAGCCGCAAGGTCACCCTCTTTGTAGGGGTACCGCTTCAACCCATCGCTTTCGGCGATATAGACCCACTCCGGCTTGTCGGCCGGATAGAACCGAATTCCATAGGGCTGGTTCAATCCTTTGATGTAGGTATGCACCTCGGGCTTGCCGTCGGTGCCCCAATGAAAGACTTTGACCTCGCCCAGATCGCTCATCGCAACGAACAGATCGCCATTGGGCGCAAAGCGGATAACCCGTGGCCCTTCAAGCCCATCGGCGACCAACTCGATCTTGTAACCATCCGGCACCTGGGGCAGAGCGCCATCGGGCCTTGGTACAGGCTGCGACGTGTTCGATACGCTTTCCCCGGGCTTCGGCGGCTGCAGATCGTCGATCGTGATATGACGAACCACACCGGGCTTATCGCCTTGCCACCCCTCCAACGCGTCCGCGCCCTTCAGCACGGCCATTTGGGCAAACGCGGATGTGGACAGCAGCGTAGCCGCCAGTACGGCAAGAGGCAGTGTTTTCATGGTCATCTCCCTGCGCGGCATCGCCACGCGCCAAAAGGACGAAAACCTCACCCCAAGGCTCCCGGTGAACCCGCATAACGTGAACACCTGCACTTGGTTGTTCTTCCTCCCGAACACGCATCTGTGAGGAGGCTTTTCCTTATATCGTCTCTTGCCGATGGAATGGGGAACCGCCTACATACGGCAACCATCCTGAAGGCTCCCAATGTCCCTGCTGTTCTCCCCTCTCGCGCTGCGCGACCTCACCCTGCGCAATCGCACCGTCATCGCGCCGATGTGCCAGTATTCATCGCAGCGCGGCCTCGCCAATGACTGGCACTTCGTCCATCTCGGTCGCTTCGCGCTTGGGGGCTTCGGTCTCGTGATCGTCGAGGCGACGAGCGTCCTGCCCGAAGGGCGCATCTCTTACGCCGATCTCGGCTTGTGGAACGACGAGCAGATCGCGCCGCTCGCTCGCATCGTCGATTTCCTCCATTCGCAGGGCAGCGCTGCCGGCATCCAGCTGGGCCATGCCGGGCGCAAAGCATCGACGCCGGCGTGGTGGCGCGGCGGCTTCACGGAGACCGAGCAGGAAAAGATCGACTTCGCCTTCGAGCACTGGGTGCCAGTCGCGCCGAGCGCCGTCCCGCACTCGACGACCAGCGCGGATTTCCAGGTGCCAACCGCTCTCGACGAGGCGGGCATCGCGCGCACGATCCGGGGCTTCGTCGACGCGGCAATCCGCGCCGATAAGGCCGGCTTCGACGTCATCGAGCTTCATGGCGCGCACGGCTACCTCATCAGCCAGTTCCTCTCGCCGCTCGCCAACAAACGCACCGATCAATATGGCGGCAGCCGCGAGAACCGCATGCGCTTCCCGCTCGAAGTGGTCGACGCCGTGCGCGCCGTGTGGCCGGCGCACAAGCCGCTGTTCATCCGCATCTCGGCGACCGATGGCAGCGAAGGCGGCTGGGCTATCGAGGATTCGGTCGTGTTCGCCAAGGAGCTGGAGACACGAGGTGTCGACGTGATCCACGTCTCGTCGGGTGGCTTCGAGGGCTATGGCCTCAAGGCGGCCCCGCTCTACCAGGTGCCGCTGAGCAAGGCCGTGCGCGAAACCGGCATCAAGACCATCGCCGTCGGGCTCATCGACAAGCCGCAGGACGCCGAGGACATTTTGCTGGCGGGCGAGGCCGACCTCGTGGCCTTCGCGCGCGGCGCGCTCGAGGATCCCAACTGGGCCATCCACGCCCACCACATCCTCGATGGCGCCGAGTATGATCTCTGGCCCAAGCAGGCGAGAAACCGCATCCGCGACAAAGATCGTGTGTTAGGATTGCGTCAGTAGCGCGCTGCCGGAGGGGCGGCCCGCCTCACCTGTGGCGCCGACGCTCAGGCTGCGTTCATCTTGCCTAGGGCATGAGCGCCCCATCGTTTTGGGAGCTCCACATGAACATCAAGACCATCGTTGCCGCGCTCGCGTTGCCCGTGCTGTTGGCCGCCTGCGCGCCGGAAGTCGAATCCACAATCTATCTCGCCGACGTGCAGAAGGCAGTCGATACCGGCGCCGCGATCTCCGTGCCAGCTGTACTCCGCATCCCGCAGGGCGGCGAAGACGAATGCAAGAAGGGTCTCGCCGACCTCGTCGAAAGGCTCAAGGCGCTGGCTCCGGTCACCGGCAAGTCCCAGTGCATCAGCAAGGATCAGCACGGCCAGGGCACGCAGCTCGCCGAAATCGAAACGCAGCTGCAGATCGTGCCCGCCGGAACCGAAGTTGCTCAGCCCAATCTGTTCGTCCTCGAAGCCGCGACCACTGATGAAGGCCGCCTCGATTTGACGCTCAAGATGCTGAAGCCCATCGGCGACGTCATCAGCGCGCTGCAGGCCGAGAACCCGGCACAAGTCGAATTCGACCCGTCTTTCTTCATCCTCCACATCAACAACGACACCGACCATACCGTCGAGCTGTCGACCGCTGAAGTCTTCGTTGACAAGAAATCCTCGCTTGCCAATGACGGCCCGGTCTCGATCGAGCGTCGCGGTTCGGTGGAGATTCAGTTCTCCGACGTGGCCTCGAGTTTCGTCGAAGCCGGCAACTCCTATTATTTCGGTACCGTCGGGCCCAAATCCTGACGGGAAACTTGATCCTGATCGGCACACCTAATTCGGCCTTGTTTGAGGCCTGACCTTGCAACCGCGCGTGGACAACCCCACGTGCGGTTTGCATATTCCGGAGACGCCCAATGACCAGCAAAGCCGCCATCTTCGCCCTGCTGTCCCTTTGGGGTGTCGGTGCCACTGCGTCGCTGCCCGCCTATGCCGAAGACACCGTCACCAGCGAGTCGAGCGACAGCGACGATAGCGACGAGCTGACCGATCGTGTGTGGGTGAAGGCCGGCGACGAATCCTCGCTGCCCGGCGTCATCAAAATCTTCCTTTCCGACGGCACGCTAGTCCAAGATTCCTGCTGGGAAACGCACCGTCTGTCCGCTTGGCAGATGAGCGATGACAAGACGCTGAACTGGAACGAAGACGGCATGGACATCAAAGCCGACATCGTGACACTCACGGCCGATGAGCTGGTGCTCAAAATCGTCGGCATGGACGAGGAGCGCTACACGCCCGCCACTGTCCCCTATGTGTGCCCTGACATTCCCAAGGGCTGATCGGCATTCGATGGCTGGACATGCAAAAGGCGCGGATCACTCCGCGCCTTTGTTGTTTCCACCTCGCGATGATTATTCCGCAGGAGCGATTTCCATCTCGCGATGCGGTCTCGGCGTCCGCAGCGTCAGCTGGGTGATCGTGAACGCCAGGACCGCACAGGCGGCGAATGCCACGACCATCGGCCGCTGCGTACCGTCGCCGAACGCGCCGACGATCCCCATCACCACCGAGGCGACGATCATCTGCACCGTGCCCATCATGGCCGATGCAGAGCCGGCAATTGCGCCCTGCTCTTCCATCGCCAGCACGCCCGTCGAAGGCAGCACGAGGCCGAGGAAGCCGAACGCGACGAACATGAAGCTGCCCATCACCACGAGACTATCGACGCCTGCGATCGTCAGCGCGAAGAGGCCCAGCATCGCCGCCGCGTAACCGCTGACCGCAACGCGCACCACCCGGTTGAGACCGAAGCGGCCGACGAGAAAGCCTGTCGCCTGGCTGGCGGCGAAGAAGCTCACGGCATTGATCGAGAAGGCCAGCGAGTACTGCGTCGGTGTCAGACCGAAATGGTCGATATAGACGAAGCTCGAATTGCCGAGGAACGCCATGAAGCTCGACATGCCGAACGTGCCGATCAGCGTCAGCCCGAGGAAGCGCGCGTCGCGCAAGAGCGTGCCATAGGCCCGCAGCGCACTACCGAGTCCCGAATCGAGACGCGCCTCTTTCGGCCGCGTCTCCTTGAGCACGAACGTAACCAGCGCCAGTCCGAGGAGGCCGATCGCGGTCATGACCCAGAACATCGCGCGCCAATCCGCGACCGCGATGACCATGCTGCCGGTGAGCGGCGCGAGAATCGGCGACACCGAGAACACCAGCATGATGAGGCTCATCAGCTGCGCCGCCTGTGCACCAGTATAGTTGTCGCGCACGATGGCACGCGGCAACGACATGCTGGCGCAGGCGCCGACGCCCTGAATGAAGCGGAACGCGATCAGCATCTCGGCACTCGGCGCAAAGGCACAGCCGATGGAGCCGAGGGTAAACACCGCAATACCGAAATAGAGCGGCGGCTTACGCCCGAACATGTCGCTCAGCGGACCGTAGACGAGCTGGCAGACGGCGATGGCCGCCATGAACGCCATTAGGCTCTGCTGAATTCGCGCGTCCGACGCACCGAGGTCGGCGCCGATGGCCGGCAGCGCCGGCAAATACATATCAATGGCCAACGGGCCAATCACGGAAAGCAGGCCGAGAATAATCGCGGCACGGATAATCTGGGCGTTCATCAAACGACCTTTCATTAAAGACGCCAAACCGCCCGGCCAGCCGGTCGACTTGGTTTGTGGTTCTGAAAGCGCCGGTACGGCCCTCACCGGCCCGGCAATGGGGCAGTGCCCCGAAATCTTGAAATGACGCCGACTATCACGGTCGACGTGCCGGTACAATATCGTCACCTTACGATGAAGCCACCCGGATTTCACGCATCGCTGCCATGCACACACGCCGCATTCTCAAATGTGCCTTGCAGGCAGCACCGGATGCTAGAAGCGGACCGGTGTGAGTCCGAGCCTGCGCAGCGGCCAAAGCAGCCGCCCGGCGACCAGCCCAGACAGCATCTGCGGAAGCGGCGGCACATTTGCCGCGATGGGCACGGCCAGATCGCGCAGCATCGGCAGCCAGCGGCTCTCCGACTGGTAGAGCGGCGTCAGCGAGAGACTCAGCAACTGATAGAGCCGCACATGCCAGCGCCTCAGGGCCGCATAATGGGTGAGCGCATCCGCGAAGTCGGACTCACGCAGCGCGAGGGTTAGCGCGCGAGCATCGAGCAGCGCCATATTCGCCCCCTGCCCCAATTGCGGGCTGGTCGAATGCGCCGCGTCGCCAATCGCCACGAGCCGGTTGCCGATCGGCAGCGCCGCCGTCCGGTGCACATAACGCGCCAGCGTCAGCGCGTCGAACCCGCTAAGCGCATCGAGATGTTGAGCGGTCGCCGGCCAAAACGACACCACCCGCTCACGCCAGGCCTCGAACCCGCCATCGAGCAATGCCCGGTGGTCCTTCCATTTCAGCGACCAGAAGAACGACGCCAGCTGCGGACCCTCAAGCGTCTGCCGCCCAATCGGCAGCACGCCGATCATCACACTGGCGCGCTGATAGCGCTGCATCAACGCGCTCGCCTCGAAACCGGTATCGACCCACGGCACCGTGCCCCATACAGCCCCGAACTCCAGCAGCCTGTCCTTGCCCGGCCTCTGCTGCTGCGAACGCAGGGGCGACATCGCGCCCAGGGCATCGACGATAAGATCGAACGGCCCTTCGCGGCTCTGACCGAAGACGAGCTGACCGCCATCGCATCCCGTGACCGTCTTGCCAGTCGCAATCGCAATGCCGCTTCGCACCACCGCGTCATGCAACACGCCGAACAGCGCCGCGCGATGGACGCCAAGGCCCCGCCCCATGCTGCTCATCGCCGAGTACCGCATATCGAGCACGACCCGGCCGCTATCAGTGTCGTTGCCGATCAACCGGTCGATGGGCTGACCCAGCGCGTGGATCTCATCCCACAAGCCCAGCTCCGCCATCACCGCCTGCCCGATCGGCTGCAGGATCAGGCCAGAGCCGATCGGCCGCGCCGTCTCGAAGCGTTCGAAGATCCGGACTCGATGTCCCTCGCGATGCAGCGACAGCGCCGCAGCCAGACCCGCCGGTCCAGCCCCTGCAATGGCGATGTCGAGGTGCTTCGGCATCGCCTCGTCCGGCTGGCTAGAGGATCACCTGCGTGCCGATCTCGACCACACGGCCGGTCGGAATATGGAAGTACTCGGTGGCGTCGGTCGAGTTCTTGGCAAGCGCGATGAACACACGGTCGAGCCAGATCGGCATCCCGCCTTTCGCCGATGGCTTCAGCGACCGGCGGCTGAGGAAGAACGAAGTCGACATGATATCGAACTTCCAGCCGAGCTTGCGCGCCAGCGTCAACGCTTTCGGGATGTTGGGCGTCTCGATGAAGCCGAAGCGCACCACCACGCGATAGAAGAGATCGTTGTAGGCGTCGATCGTCACCTTCTCATTGTCGGGCACACGCGGCGTCTCGGCGGTGAGGACCGTTAGAATGACGTTATGCTCGTGCAGCACCTTATAGTGCTTTAGGCTATGCAGCAGCGCCGTCGGTGCGCCCTCGATATCGGAGGTGAGGAACACCGCCGTGCCGGGCACGATGATCGGCTTTTTCTTGTTGAGGTTCTCGACGAGGAACGCCAGCGGCACCTCGTCTCGGCGCGTCTTCTCGGCCAGCCGGCGGCGTCCCTGGATCCACACGGTCATCAGGCCGGCGACGATCGCCGCGACCACTGCTGGCACCCAGCCGCCCTGCAAAATCTTGAACGCATTCGACACAAAGAACGTCGCGTCGATGATAAGGAATGGCGTTATCACCAGAGCCGCGGCGAGGAGATGCCACTTCCACACACGCCACATGACGATCGCGATCAGCATCGCCGTCACCAGCATTACGCCACTGACCGAAATGCCGTAGGCGGCCGACAGGGCGCTCGAGCTGCGGAACGTCAGCACCAGCAGCACGACGAGAATGAACAGGATCGAGTTGATCTGCGGCATGTAGATCTGTCCGCTCTGCGTCTCCGACGTGTGTAGCACCGTGAGACGCGGCAGGAAATTGAGCGCCGTCGCCTGCTGCGCAAGACTGAACATGCCGGTGATCACAGCCTGGCTCGCGATCACCGTCGCCGCGGTCGCCAGCACGATAAAGGGCAGCTTCATCCAGTCGGGCGGCATTGCAAAGAACGGATTCTCGGCTCCAGCCGGGCCGTTGGCGATGACATAGGCGCCCTGCCCGAAATAGTTGAGCAGCAGCGCAGGAAACACCAGGCCGAACCAGGCGAGCACAATCGGCTTGCGCCCGAAATGCCCGAGATCGGCATAGAGCGCTTCCGCGCCGGTCACGGCGAGAAACACCGCGCCCACCACGACAAAAGCCGTATCGGGGTGCCGGAACAGGAACAGGATGCCGCTCGCCGGGTTCATAGCCCACAGCACCTGCGGCGTGTGAACGATCTGCACGAGGCCCAGAATGCCTAGGGTCAAGAACCACACGACGGTAACCGGACCGAAGATCGAGCTCACCTTGGCCGTACCGAAGCGCTGCACGAAGAACAGGATTACGATGATCACCACCGTAATCGGCACGACATAAGACGCAAACGCCGGCGTGATGGTCTCGAGGCCTTCGACCGCCGAGAGCACTGAAATCGCGGGTGTGATGATCGCGTCGCCGAAGAACAGCGCCGAGCCAGCGACACCAATCGCCACCACCCAGCCGGTGTGCCCGGTGAGCGTCGAGCGGACCAGCGACATCAGCGACAGCGTGCCGCCCTCGCCCTTGTTGTCTGCCCGGGTGACGAAGAACACATATTTGATCGAAACCGTAATCGTCAGCGCCCACACGATGAGCGACAGGAGTCCGATCACGTCGGCGGTCAGATCCGAAGTCTTGCCATGTGCCGCGAACGCTTCGCGGAACGCATAGATCGGGCTGGTGCCGATATCGCCGTAAACCACGCCCAGTGCGCCCAGAACCAAAGCGGGCATATGCTTGTTGTTCGCGTGGCCGGCCGGATCGGTCGCAACGTCCCCGGCTGCGGAAGCGCCGGTTGCACTCGTCTGCGTCATAGAGCCTTCAAAGCCCCTTCATGAGGCGGGCGGGTGTTACACCCGGCCCCGCTCGCATTCAACGGGCTAGACTGCGACAGCTTGGCAGTAAAGCCTCTTGCCAAAGGCCGCGATCGGGCGGGCCGTTCCAGTCAGTTGACGCTAAAATGCAAAAGGCGGCGCCTTGCGGCACCGCCCTTCGGTTCGGGGAAGAAGGAGGAGACCCCGAGTGTCTCGTCGCGATCAGGCGGCCTTTGCGGCGACCTCGTCGGCAGCGCGCGCCGCCTTGGTGGCGTTGGTCCACCAGGCGAGATTATCCAGCAGATCCTTGGCGGGCCCGGCGAAATTGCCCGAAATATCGGCCCAGGTTTTCTGGCCCATCATGATCGGCAGGAAGTCCGAACCGCCGACATGGACGCCATGGCGAACCGAGACCGTCTGCAGTTCGATCATGATCGTGCGCAGATGTTCGACGGCGCGAGCGCCGCCCACGGAGCCATAAGCCACATAGGCCACGGCCTTTTTCATGAACGGCTTGTACGCCCAGTCGATCGCGTTCTTCAGCGCGCCCGGGATGGAGCGGTTGTATTCGGCCGTGACGATGATGAAACCGTCGAATTCACTGAGTTTGGCCTGCCACTTGGCGGCCATCTCGTTGGGGGTCGGCATCCAGAAGTCGGAGGCGGGAGCGTCGAACAGCGGCAGCGGATAGTCCTTCAGGTCCACGACCTCAACGTCGAAATTGCCGGTGTCCTTCGCGAGTTTCGCGATCCAGTTGGCCGGCTT
>JBDSHC010000088.1:0-80548 GCA_039918675.1 Devosia sp. | reverse complement strand
CCGCGCCTGATATATCGGTAATCGACGATTGATGCCGCTGACCGGCAGTGACGGCCTCCCCGGCCGTATTGCGGTCGTCCCACTCATTCAAATCCAGATTATCAGGTGAACAGATGGACTACCGCCGCTTGGGCAAATCCGGCCTTCGGGTCTCCGAATTCTCGTTTGGCGCTTGGGTGACGTTCGGCAAGCAGGTCGGCGAGGACGATGCCGCGTCACTGATGGGATACGCCTACGACAATGGCGTCAACTTTTTCGACAATGCCGAAGGCTATGAGGCGGGCAATGCCGAGATCGTCATGGGCGAGGCGCTGAAGAAGCTCAACTGGACGCGCGACAGTTATGTTGTGTCGTCGAAAGTGTTCTGGGGCGGCAGCAAGCCGACGCAGCGTGGGCTGAGCGCCAAGCATGTGACCGACGGCGCGCATATGGCGCTGAAGCGGCTCGGCGTCGAGTATCTCGATCTCTATTTCTGCCACCGGCCGGACACCGAGACCCCGATCGAGGAAACCGTGCGCGCCATGCACAATTTGATCCAGCAGGGCAAGGTGATCTATTGGGGCACCTCCGAATGGAACGCGCAGCAACTCACCGAAGCGCATATGGTCGCCCGCCGCGAGAGTCTGACGCCTCCGACGATGGAGCAACCCGAATACAATCTGTTCAACCGCCAGAAGGTCGAAGTGGACTATCTGCCGATCTATGAACTGGGACTTGGAACGACGATCTGGTCGCCGCTGGCGTCTGGGTTCCTGACCGGCAAATACAATGACGGCATTCCGGCGGATAGCCGGGTCAGCCTGCCTGGGTATGAGTGGCTGAAAAAGCATCTCGAATCCGACGAAGGCAAGGCCAAGATCGAGAAGGTCAAGAAGCTCGCGGCGCTCGCCAAGGATGTCGGCCTGCCGATCCATCACCTCGCGCTGCTCTGGTGCAATGCCAACCCGCATGTGTCGACAGTTATCCTGGGGGCCAGCAAGAAGGCGCAGCTAGTCGACAACCTCAAAGCGCTCGAGAGCAAGAGCAAGCTGACGCCGGACGTTGTTGCCAGGACCGAAGAGATCATGGGCAACAAGCCGGCCAGGCCGCCGGCACTAGCCCTGCAGTAAGTAATCGAACTCGTAGAAATGTGCGCCGCCCGGCTCGATGACGATCTTCATCGAGCCGGTTAGGCCCTTGAGGTCGCCGGTGCCGCTATCGGCGATGACGTTGATGGCGAGCAATTGGCCGGCCGGACTTGAATGGCCGGAATGTTGCAGCATGAAGCTGCCGCTCTTTCCACCGAGCATGCCGGTCACCCGCTCGATCGCGACGTAGCCAGCCGAGGCGGGCTGGTCGCCGCGGCCGGCCAACATCTGGCCGACGCTGGTCGCTTCGAGATCCCCATGAAACGATTTGTCGAGGTTGAGCCGTCCGAGGAAGGATGCCGCTTCGCGCTCGTCCGCCGGCTGCGGGGTCAGTTTGACGTCGAACGGACCCTGCGCGATCGGCACGCTAGAACCCGATCCCACCATCACGACCGGTCTGGCCGCGGTGGCGGATGAAATGGTCGGCGAGGACGCAGGCCATCATGGCTTCGCCGATCGGTACGGCACGGATGCCGACGCACGGGTCGTGGCGGCCCTTGGTGACGACTTCGGTGTTCTCGTTATGCGTGGTGACACTCTCGCGCGGGGTCAGGATCGATGAGGTCGGCTTCACCGCGAAACGGACGATCACCGGATCACCATTGGAGATGCCGCCGAGAATACCGCCGGCCTTGTTGGATTTGAAATAGGGCCCGGTGTTGCCTGCCCGCATCTCATCGGCGTTCTGCGTTCCGGTGAGCATAGCAGCTGCCATGCCCTCGCCGATTTCGACGCCTTTGACCGCGTTGATTGACATCATGGCCGAGGCAAGGTCGGCGCTAAGCTTGCCATAGATCGGCGCGCCCCAGCCGGGTGGGACGCCCTCCGCAACCAATTCGATGATCGCGCCAACCGAATTGCCGTCCTTGCGAATGCCGTCGAGATAGGTTTCCCACTCCGTCGCGGCCTTTGCGTCGGCGCAAAAGAACGGGTTCTCGTCGACCTGCTCCCAATCGAAATTGGCGTAGTCGATCTTGTGCGGCCCCATCTGCACGAGCGAGCCGCGAATGCGAGCACTGCCAATCACAGCACGCGCAACCGCCCCAGCGGCAACGCGCGCCGCCGTTTCGCGCGCCGAGGCCCGGCCCGAGCCCTTGTAGTCGCGGATGCCATATTTCTGCTGATAGGTGAAATCGGCGTGGCCGGGGCGGAACTTGTCCTTGATCTCGGAATAGTCCTTCGAGCGCTGATCGGTATTTTCGATCAGCAGCGAGATCGGCGTGCCGGTGGTCTTGAGCAAGCCATCGGTCTCATCCTCGAACACACCCGACAGGATGGTCACCAGATCATCCTCGCGCCGCTGTGTCGTGAACCGCGACTGACCGGGCTTTCGGCGATCTAGATCGCGCTGGATCATCTCCGCCGTCAGCGGGATGCCCGGCGGGCACCCATCCACAACGACGCCTAGCGCCGGCCCATGGCTTTCGCCCCAGGTAGTGAAACGGAACATGTGGCCGAAGGTGTTGTAGCTCATCGCGTATCCCTAGCGTCCGGGCGTTCTAGGCACACCGCAGGCATGGGTCAATCGAGCCCGTCCAAGCTATCGCGGCCGATCCTGAGGAGTATCTCATACCCCTCGTCGCGACGGCCAACGCCAATCACAAGGAGAACAAGCGTTTCGTCGCGAACTTCGTAGACAAGCCGGTAGCCAACACCACGCAACTTGATCTTGTAGACCTTACCCTTTGCGCGCAGGCGCGCTGCGGGCACGTGTGGATTTTCCACGCGGCGTCGCAACACCTTTTTGAATTGTTGCCGCGTCTCCGGCGACAGCTCGTTCCAGCTTCGACGCGCGCTTTCTATGAATTGGACCCGATAGCTCATCAAGGCTCACACTGATCGGCACTTCATCTTTGTGGCGCTCAATTTCCTCAATAATATGCAGATCGTCCAGAGCTTCGAGCATGCCTTCCCAAGCAACAGGGGAAATAATGTAGCCAATGACTTTATTGTGGTTGAGCACCGCAACTGCGTGCGTCTTTGCCGTCTCAAAAACTATACTGGGATTTTTCTTAAGATCGCTGATGCTGATAGCGACGTCAGCTTCCACGCGCTGGAAAATCTGATTCATTTCTGGATCCTATTTGGTGCTAAAAATAGTACCAAATTAAGGTCGCGTCAATCGTCCCAGCTTTGCCCCGCCGGATACACCACCGACTTCCCATCGATGAAATGAACGACTGAATCCTGTGGCGGGAACCAGTTGACGGCGCGCTCGCGGGGGAAGCCTTCGATCAAATGGCGCAGTACGCGGAGGATGCCGCCATGGGAGACGATGATCGAGGGGCCGGTGAGTGAGGCGCCGAAATCGATAACGCGCTTGGCGACATCAGAATAGCTCTCTCCCTCGGGCGGGCGAAAATTCCAGAAGCTCGCGTCGCGCTCACCGGCGATGGGCATGGCGCTCACGCCCGATTCGCGGCCGACGGCGTCCACCTCTGTATGCAGCCGCCCCTCATGGACACCGAACGAAATCTCGATCAAGCGAGGATCGATGGTGACATCGGGCAAGGGATCGCCAACACCGGCGCGGACCTTGTCCATGGTTTCACGGGTTCGTCCGAGCGGCGAGACATACCAGGTGAAATCGGTCGCAACGCGGTGGTTGCGCTCCAACAGCATCTTCAGCAGCCTGCCGTTCAACGCCGCCTGGCGGCGGCCGCGATCGTTGAGCGGGATATCCTTGGCGCCCTGATAACGCCCTTCGGCGTTCCAGTCGGTCTCGCCATGCCGGACGAAATAGAGTTCCGGCCAAACCAGATCGGGCATCGGGGCCTCAGGCGGTGGGAGCGGTCTCGGCTTCATCGTCGACATGCATGCCGATGATGTTGAAGCCGCAATCGACATAGTGGATCTGGCCGGTGACGCCCGAGGAGAGATCGCTTAGCAGATAGAGCGCGGAGGTACCGACTTCCTCCTGCGTGACGTTGCGCTTGAGCGGTGCCGCCTTCTCCTGGAAGTGCAGCATGGTGCGGAGCCCCGAAATGCCCGAGGCCGCCAGCGTCTTGATGGCACCGGCCGAGATCGCGTTGACGCGAATGTTCTGCGGACCGAGGTCATGCGCGAGGTAGCGCACCGAGGCCTCGAGTGCGGCCTTGGCGACACCCATGACGTTGTAGTTCGGCACGTACTTCTCGGCGCCGTAGTAGGTCAGCGTCAGCAGCGAGCCACCCGGATTGAGCATGGCCTCGGCGCGCTTGGCGACGGCGGTGAACGAGTAAACCGAGATGTTCATCGTCAGCGTGAAATTGTCGGCGCTGGTGTTGATGTAGCGGCCTTCGAGCTCGTCCTTGTTGGAAAAGCCGATGGCGTGGACGAGGAAATCCATCGTCCCCCATTTGTCCTTCAGCACGCGGAAGGTCTCGTCCATGGCGGAATCGGACGACACGTCGCATTCGACTAGCGTCGTAACGCCGATTTCGACAGCCAGCGGCCCGACACGCTTCTTGAGCGCCTCGCCCTGATACGAGAAAGCGATCTCGGCGCCCTGGTCGGCGAGCGCCTTGGCGATACCCCAGGCGATCGAGCGGTTATTGGCGACGCCCATGATGAGCCCGCGCTTACCTGCCATCAATCCTTCGGCCATGGGAGTTCCTTCCGCTTCTTGGTTTTACGGCTTGTGCCATAGGGCCGGAAAGCGGGCAAGTTGCGGCTTGTTTCGCCGTTCGGCGCCGGTATGGTGCGCGCCATGAGCCTGCCCCAAGCCGAAATCGTCGCCGGATTGACCGCTTTGCTGGGCGAAAGCGCCGTGATCAGCGACGCCGCTCCAATGGCGAGCTATCTCAACGAGCCGCGCAAGCGCTACCACACACCGGCGCTCGCCGTGGCTCGTCCCGCCGATGTGGCCCAAGTGCAGGCACTCTGCCACTGGGCCAATGATCATCGGGTCCCGCTGATTCCGCAGGGCGGCAATACCGGGCTGGTCGGTGCGCAGGTCCCCCTCAGCGGTAACGAGATCATCGTGTCGCTGCAACGCCTCGACCGGGTCCGCAATGTGAACGCTGCGGCGGGGCACATGACGCTCGAAGCGGGCGTGATCCTGCAGCGCGCGCATGAGGTGGCCGAGGAGGCCGGCGCGATGTTCCCGCTGTGGCTCGCCTCACAGGGCTCAGCGCGCATCGGCGGGGTGCTGTCGTCCAATGCCGGGGGCGTACAAGTGCTGGCCTTCGGCAATGCGCGCGAGCTGTGCCTCGGCGTCGAAGCTGTGTTGGCCGATGGGCGGCTCTACCAAGGGCTAAACGCACTGAAGAAAGACAACACCGGCTACGATCTGCGTGATCTGCTGGTTGGAGCCGAAGGAACGCTGGGCGTCATCACGGCTGCGACGCTGAAGCTGTTTCCGCAACCGGCAGGGCATGAAACGGCGTTCTGCTCAGTGGCGAGCCCGGACGCGGCGCTGGAGCTGTTCTATCTGATGCGGGAGCGCACCGGCTCACGACTGACGGCGTTCGAGCTGGTGCAGCAATTCGGTCTCGATCTGCAGCTCAAGCACGGGATGCTGTTGCGCAGTCCAGCGGCGAGCCCTTCGCCTTGGTACGCACTGGTCGAAGTGAACCGCATGAAGGGCGGCGTGCCGGGAGCGCTGGAGGCCGCACTCGAGGAAGCGCTGTCGCGCGGCATTGTGAGCGATGCGACAATCGCGCAGTCCGAGGACGACCGGGTGCTGATGTGGGCCGCGCGCGAACAGATGAGCGAGGTGCAGTCGAAGGAGGGCGCATCGATCAAGCACGACGTGTCGGTGCCGATCGCCGAAGTGCCGCGGCTGATCGCCGAGGGCACCGCGGCAGCGCTCCGGGTGATCGACGGCATCCGCCCCTGCCCATTCGGCCATTTGGGCGATGGCAACATCCATTTCAATTTCAGCCAGCCCGTAGGGATGGACGGCAAGGTGTTCATGGCGCGCGAGGCCGATCTCAACGCAGCGATCTACGAAGTTGTCGGGCGGCTTGGCGGCTCGGTATCGGCGGAACACGGCATCGGGCAGCTGAAATCCGGTCTGCTGAGACGAGTCAAGGACCCGGTAGCACTTGAGATGATGCGGGCGGTGAAGCAAGCGCTCGATCCGAACAACATTCTAAACCCCGGAAAGATGCTGATCTGACGCACAATTTTGTGCCTGCTTGAACTTAGCGGGCGGCATGCCATCTAGCGTCGATACCGTATGGTGGACGAACGATGCTTCTCGATATTTCATTTCTGGACGATTCGACCCGGCCCACAGTGTCCAAGCTCGACGGATTGACGCCCCGCCAGCGCGAGGCCGGCGAGCACCTCAAGCAAATACACAATCATTTCCGCGACAACATGCAGGCCATCCGGCAGCTAATCCAGCGCGCAGGCGATGGATTTGCGACGAGCCAGGATGTCGAGGACGGAGTCGCGAAGCTGGAGATGGTCGGCAATCTGCGGCGCTTCGGCAATCTTTGCGGGCAACACTGCCAGATCGTCAACACGCACCACTCGATCGAGGATGCGCATGTCCTCCCAGCGCTCGCCTCGATATCGGACGGCTATCGCCGGGTAACCGACCGGTTGGCCGCCGAACATGTCGTGGTGCATGAATTGCTGGAGCGGCAGATCGATACGCTCAACGCGCTGGCGACCGCTCCCAGCCGTGCAAAGTTCGACGATGCGCTGGCTGTCTATGAAGCGCTTGAGCGCGTCCTCGTCTCGCACCTAGGCTACGAGGAAGACCAAATCGGCGACGCACTCGGCTATTTCGATATTTTCTAGAATAGATCGAGCTGGCCGCTATTGGCCTTCCTGCGCGGCTTTTCCGGCTCGGCCTCTTCCGCAGTCGCGGGCAGTATGAGGTCCGGCCCCTCCGAAATCGCCTTGCCGATGGCTTTGCCGACCGGGTGATACTTCATCGTGCCGGCCGGTGGAGCGATGGCGAGCGCAGCAGCCTCGTCGGCTTTCACCTCGCGGGTATTGAGCCATGCGTCGATTGCCTCCTGCCCCCGCAGGATTGCGGGCATGCGATCATAGACCGACGAGATTTCGAGGTTGGGATCGACGGTGACGATGCAGACCGTATCCACCTCTTCGCCATTCGGTCCGGCCCAGGTCGAGTAAAGTCCGGCAAACGCCATGGTCTCATTCTCGGTGGAGGTGATGTAATAGGGCTGGCGCGTGCCGCCGGGCGCTTTCATCCACTCATAGTAGCCGCTCGCCGGCACGATGCAGCGCGAGTTCCGCATCGCGTCGCGGAACGATGGCTTGCCCACCATCGACTCGGCGCGCGCGTTGATCAGTAGCGGAAACGCCTTGGGGTCCTTCACCCATCCCGGCACGAAGCCCCAGCGGAACAGCTCGGCGGTCCGCTGTCCCTCGCGCTCGGCGATGGCGATGATCGGCTGCGTCGGCGTGATGTTGTAGCGCGGCGGATAGTTCACCGCATCGTTGAGCACCTTGAACAGCGCCGTCATCGCTTCGGGGGGCAACAGGAAGGCGTAGCGGCCGCACATGTGATCGGTCTCCTCGGCGCCAGCGTATGTGCTTGCGGACCCTCATGCAATTTGCGACGTCGAGACATGCCCCGAACCATTGCCGCCAGCGTCGCGATCGTAAGGCAGAATGATGTGCTGCTGATCCAGCGCAACCGGCCACCCTCGGAAGGCCTGTGGACGCTCCCCGGCGGCCGGCTCGAACCCGGCGAGACGGTCGAGCACTGCGCCGAACGCGAGATCCGCGAAGAGATGGGGCTGACCGTCTTCGCCCTCCGGCCACTGCGCAAATTGCGGCATGGCGACTTCCAGCTCGAGGTGTTCGGCACGCAGGCCTATGATGGCGAGATCGTGCCCGACCCGGCCGAAGTGCGGGCGTGGCGCTGGGTGCGCCCCGACCAGATTCACGGTCTTCCGACAACGCCCGGCCTGGGCGACGTACTGGAGGCGGCATTTCGGCTGTTCGACCGCTCGTGAATGCCTTGTGGCCGACACGATCTCGCGGTTAGGAGTGAGCATGCGCTTCCGCCTCGCCGCTCTGATATTGACCGTGTTCATCGCCCTGCCCGCACCGGCATGGGCGATCGATCCGCCTTACGAGCCGCAGATGGAACGGCTGGCCGAGATCCTCGGCAGCCTTTATTTCCTCAACCCGCTCTGTAAGCCCGGCTCGACCGACTGGCGCGCGGAGATGGCCGATCTGGTAACGCTCGACCAGCCCGACGAGGACCGGCAGCAGCGACTCTATGGTGCGTTCAACGGCGGCTTCACCGCCTATTCGCGGCTCTACCGGACCTGCACCCCGTCAGCCGGAGAAGCACTGGCCCGATTGCTGATCGAGGCCGAGGCGACGGCACGCGATATTCACACGCGCTACGCCGAATAAGACGGCGCGTAGCAGTTAAGTATAAGTGCCGATGCTGCATTAACCCTCCGGTCACTTGCCATACGCTTGCCGCAGAGCGCGTGTTAATTGACATCAATGCGTGAGGGCAAACCGACGATACCGGGACTTGGCGACACCGCCAAGGACGAGCACCGCCAAGAGCGGCAGCTCGCGCTAGAATATTTGGCTGAAGCCTGGAACACCGCCGAGGACGAAGGCGTCCAGAGCCTCGCTCTCGCCCATGCCTCCCTCTTCGCCGCCATCGCTACGCTCGTCCGGGCCCATGGCGAAGACGCGACCGCCCTGATGGTCGGCGGCCTCCCCGATCGCATTCGCGGTGGCGAATACAATCTCGATCGGCTGACGCACTAAACCCCTTCGAGGGTCTCGAGGAAGCGGATCGGTCGTCCGGTCGCCGAAGTCACCAACTCCCCCTGCCACATCACGGTATTGCCGCGAATAATCGTGCCAACCGGCCAGCCCGTAACGGCTACCCCGTCATAAGGCGTCCAGCCGGCTTTGCTCGCGACCCAGTCATTGGTGATCGTCTCGCGGCGCTTGAGATCGACGATGGTCAGATCGGCATCGTAGCCGACGGCGATGCGGCCCTTGCGCGCGATGTTGAAGATGCGCGACGGGCCATGGCTCGACAGATCTACGAAGCGCTCGAGGCTGAGCTTGCCCGCATTCACGTGATCCAGCATCAGCGGCACCAGCGTTTGCACGCCCGTCATGCCTGAGGGCGAGCTCGGATAGGGCTTCTGCTTTTCCTCGATTGTGTGCGGCGCATGATCGGAGCCCAGCACATCGACGACACCATTATCGACGCCGGCCCAGATGCCGGCACGGTGCGCCTTGTTCCGCACCGGCGGGTTCATCTGCGCGAGCGTGCCCAGCGTTTCGTAAGCCGTCTCGTCCATCGTCAAATGATGCGGCGTCACTTCCACTGTCGCGACGTCCTTGTGCTCGGCGAGGAACACCATCTCCTCCGCCGTCGAGATGTGAAGCACATGGATGCGCTTGCCGAATTTGTGGGCCAGCGCGACGAGGCGGCGGGTCGAGCGCATCGCGGCCTCGGGATCGCGCCAGACCGGGTGCGAGCGCACGTCGCCGGGGATGCGGAGCGGCTTCCGCTCTTCGAGACGAAACTCGTCCTCCGAGTGAAACGAGGCGCGGCGCGAGATCGCCTTGATGATCGCCCCGACGCCCTCGTCATCGGCAACCAGCAGACTGCCGGTCGACGAGCCCATGAACACTTTGACGCCGGCGCAGCCGGGCAATCGTTCAAGCGCTGGCAGTTCACCTACATTCTCGTGCGTGCCACCGATGAAGAAGGCGAAATCGCAATGCATGCGGCCCGTGGCGCGGGCGATCTTGTCGTCGAACGTCGCGCGCGTGACCGTCAGCGGGTTGGTGTTGGGCATCTCGAATACGCCGGTAACCCCGCCCATCACGGCCGACAGCGAACCCGAGGCGAGATCTTCCTTATGCTCGAGCCCCGGCTCACGGAAATGCACCTGGGTATCGATGACGCCGGGGAGGATATGCAGGCCTTTGCAGTCGACGATCCGCTCAGCGCTACCGGCACCCAAAGCCCCAAGCGCCGCGATACGGCCGCCGATCACCCCAACATCGCCGGCATGGATACCGTCCTGATTGGCGATGGTGCCGTTCTTGAAGATCGCGTCGTAGTGCGCCATGTCTGATGCCCTGCCCTTTCGGGCGGTTTAGCGGATGCCCAATATGCCCACAATCCTCCGTCAGTCGCGTGCGCTGTTCCGGTTTTCCGGCGCCGATGCGCAGAAATTGCTGTTCGACGTGGTTACGGGGCGGTTGCTGGCTGAGCCGGGATCGCCCGTATGGTGGGCCCTGCTGTCGCCGCAAGGGAAGATCCAGGCCGAGGGGCTGAGCGTCTACCGCGACGACGCGTTCTGGCTCGATGTAGACCAGTCGGTGGCCGACAGCTTTCTCAAACGCATGAAATTGTACCGGCTGCGTGCCGCGGTCAAGATCGAGGATATGCGCGAAACCCATGCCGTGGGCGGCGACGAAGCCGCCGACAAGTCGCATGTGATCGGCACCAAGGAGCAGGCGGCCGGCTGGTCGCCGCCGGGCAGCAGTTACGACGCCGCACGGATCGCCGAAGGCGTCGCCGAGCTCGGGCCCGACTTCGCGCCAGATACGGTTTTTCCGCACGATATCGGCATGGATCTGCTGGGCGGCGTCGATTTCAAGAAGGGTTGCTACATCGGCCAGGAGGTCGTCAGCCGCATGCAGCATCGCGGCACGGCGAGGCGCAGGCCGGTGATCGTTTCGGGCGTCGATGCCCTGGCCGGGACAACCGTGAAGGTCGGCGAGCGCGATGCGGGAGCGATCGGCACAGCGGTCGATGGCAAAGCTGTCGGCATCGTGCGGCTCGATCGATTCGATGGGGGCCTGGTCACCGTCGACGGCAAGCCGGTCTCGATCGCCCTGCCCGGCTGGGCGACTTACCGGCTTGGGGAATCAGCCGCGTCTGAATAGCGTCTGCTCCCACATTGTCATTCCCGCGGAGGCGGGAATGACAAACTGAATGATGGCGGACAGACATGGCAAGCGTGAAGGATCGGGCGTGGCAGCGCATGCTGTCGGGGCGGCGGCTCGATATTCTCGATCCGTCACCTGTCGATGTCGAACTGACCGACATTGCCCATGGCCTCGCCCGAGTCGCCCGCTGGAACGGCCAGACGCAGGGCGACTACCCGTTTTCCGTGGCGCAGCATTCGGTGCTGGTGCTCGAAATCTTCTCGGCGATGAACGCCGACGCAGGCGCAACAGCACGGCTTTACGCACTGCTGCATGACGCGCCCGAATATGTGATGGGAGACATCATCTCGCCGTTCAAAGCGGCGATGGGCGGCAATTACAAAGAGGTCGAGAACAGGCTCCTCGGCGCGGTGCATCTGCATTTCGCCCTGAAGGTCACGGCACCCGTCGCCGTGCAGCGGCAGATCAAGCGTGCCGACAAAGAAGCCGCCTATCACGAGGCGGTGCATCTTGCAGGCTTTGAAGTGACCGAGGCCCGCAAATTCTTCGGCGAACCGGCGCTCGCAGCGTTCGAGCTTGATCGGTTCGAGCAGTTGATCCGGCCGTGGCCAACCCGCGAGGCGCATGACCGTTTCGTCGACGCGGTCGATATGCTGGCGACCGCCATCCACAGCGCTTAGTGAAGTTAAGGTAAACGAACGTTCCATTTTGACGCAGGTCTGGGCCTTATGGTTTATGCGGAGTTAACGAAATCCCGCATGGGCCGGAGCCTCCATGACCGACTATGTTCGAATGATCGCGATCGGTGCCACCATCGGCGCGCTGGTGTCGGCTGTGATCGTCGCGCCGCCAGTGATCGCGGCGCTGGCCGATGAGCCGGCGCTGATCGTCTCGCAAATCCTCGGCGACGAGATGGTCAAGGCCATCGACCCCAAGAAATTCCGCCATTACGACGTCACCTACGACGAGAGCGTCTCGCGCGAGGTGCTCTCGACCGATGTGGTGACCAAGATCGGCTTCGGGCAGAAGCAGAGCGTGCAGATCTTCCACACCACGAGCGGCACCTATTCGAGCGATGCGCTGCTTTCGCCGCATGTGCGCTACC
The DNA here is from genome assembly GCA_039918675.1 of Devosia sp. Lineage (GTDB taxonomy): Bacteria > Pseudomonadota > Alphaproteobacteria > Rhizobiales > Devosiaceae > Devosia_A. Next base: position 68,458 of record JBDSHC010000088.1, on the reverse strand, counting down.
CGGGCATCGAAGCCATTCGCAAGCCGGGCCGCTATGACGGGTCGCATTTTTCGGTGGTGACGAGCAAGCGTGGCACGACGGTGTGGAGCACCACGACCAGCGGCTCCTTCACCTTCCTCACCTACAGCTTCAAGCCGGCGAACCGGACCTAGGCGCGCTTGAACTTGTAGAAGATGTGGTGGCCAATTTTGGCCGTCTTTTTGAGGCGCGGCGCCCAGTTCGGGTAGACATAGGTCGCGTGGTAATGCGTGGCCTTGCCGACATCGGTCAGATAGAGCGAGCCGTTGATCACGCCCTTGGCGATCTCTTCGGCCTGTGCCCACGCCTTGGGCTCGTTCACCGTTTCCGGGATGCCGTCGCAGGCGAAAGAGAACTGGCAGGCGTTGCGCATATGCTGGTTCTGGAACACCACGCCGCAGATGGTCTTGGGATAAATCTTGTGGGCCAGCCGGTTCATCACGACCTGCCCCACCGCGACCTGGCCGCGATAGATCTCGCCGCGTGATTCGAAATAGATCGCGGTCGCCATGCACCAGAGTTCCTTTTCGGAAACCTGCGTGCCCGCTTTGTCGACCAGCAAATCGAACGTCGTGGCAGGTGCCGTCTCGCGGGCATAGGCCAGTGAGGCCGGCGCACTGACCGGCATCACGGTACCGGGCATGGGAACGATCTGGTCGATGGCGCCAAGTGCGTCGCTGGTCGCCGGATCGATACTCGCCACTTCGATGGTCGGCAAGACGGGTGGCATGGCAGCGCCGCCCGGAATCTTGGGTGCACGCATTTCGGCGATGCGGATGCGGATGGCATCGAAGCCGCCCGAGACCGACACGCCATCGGGCGTCAGGCGCGCGCGGTTCACCTTCTCGGCACGATTGGGGCCGATGAAGAATCCGGTCTTGAAGAGGTTGTCCACCGAGCCGGTGATGATGAGGTCATCGCCATTGCGGGTCAGCGTCGCAGAGCTTTCGGAAGCGGAGGCAGAGGTAATGCCGTGCGAGGGGCTCAACGCGCCGCCGGTCAGCAGCGAGTAAGCCACCAGCGATAGCACCAATGAGGCGATGACGCCTGCAAGGCTATGCCGGGGACGGGCCCAGAAATTGATTGGTCCGACGAGGCCCATCAAACGCGGTACTACTCACGCAACTCAACAAAACACGCGCCAGCAATGTTGCTCAAATGCCGACAATCCGGATCATGCGGGATTAGGGTTATCGTGAGGTAAACCTCCCGGCCGACGTGAAGTGGTTGATCGCCGATGGTTAATTTCGGCCCGGACAGCCGGTCCTATTGCGCCTGAGCCAGAGCCAGACGGGCCACCGGCACGCGATAGGGCGAGCAGCTGACATAATCGACATCGAGCGTCGCGAAGAATGCCAGCGACGCGGGATCGCCCGCGTGCTCACCACAGATGCCGATCTTCAACGCGGGGTTACTGGCCCGTCCGCGCTCGATGGCGATGGCGATCAGTTCGCCGACACCCTTCTGGTCGATCGAAACGAACGGATCGATCTCGAACAGCCCCTTGCGCTGATAGGCGGCGAGGAAGGCCGGCGCATCGTCGCGGCTGATGCCATAGGTGGTCTGTGTCAGATCGTTGGTGCCGAACGAGAAGAAGTCGACATGCTTCGCAATATCGGCAGCACGCAGCGCGGCGCGCGGCAGTTCGATCATCGTGCCGAAAGCGAAGCTCTGGCGCGCGGCGGGCGGCAGATTGGCCGCGTCGACGAGTTCCATCACGCGCTGCCGAACCCACAGCACCTCATGCGCCGTCGACACGAACGGCACCATTATCTCGAGCCGCACCGGCTCGCCGCCCTTCTCCATCGCCGCACGCACGCCGGCAAGCAGCGCCTGCACCTGCATCTCGAGAATCTCGGGATAGGTCACGGCAAGACGTACTCCCCGATGACCCAGCATCGGATTGATCTCGGAGATCCGGTCAAGCCGCATTTTCAACGCGCGCAGTTCGAGTCCGAGCGACTTCGCCGTCTCCTCGATGTCCTCCTCTGTCCGCGGCAGGAACTCATGCAGCGGCGGATCGAACAGACGCACGGTGACGGGCCGGCCGGCCATGGCCGAAAAGATCGACGAATAATCGCCGGTCTGGAAATCGACGAGGCCGTTAAGCGCCGCTTTGCGGTCGGCCTCGTCCTCGGAGAGGATCAGCCGGCGCAACGCCACCATCCGGTCGCGCGAAAAGAACATATGCTCCGACCGCGCCAGGCCGATGCCCTCGGCCCCAAAGCTGAGCGCGGTCGTCGCGGCCTCGACCGTCTCGGCATTGGCCCTCACCTCGATCTTCCGCGTCGCATTGGACCAGCCGAGCAGCTCGCCCAGCGCGCCGCCGATGCGTGGACGGCTGAGCGGTAGCACGCCGGAATAGACCGAGCCGTCGCTGCCATCGATGCTGATGCGGTCGCCGGCATGCAGCACAAGCTCGCCGATGCGGCACGACATGTCGGACGCATCGACCGACAGATTGCGCACACCCGCAACGCAGGGCTTGCCGGTAATGCGCGCGATGACGCCGGCATGGCTGGTCATGCCCCCGCGCGCGGTGAGGATGCCGGTCGCGGCCTTCATGCCATCGATGTCGGCGGGGCCGGTCTCGTTGACCACGAGAATGCAGTGCCGGCCACGCGCCTTGTAGCGAGCAGCGTCCTCGGCGGTGAAGACGATGTAGCCGCTCGCCGCCCCAGGCGACACGCCAAGCCCGGTGGCTATAGGCTCAGCCGCGTGCCCAGCGCGCAGGCTCGGATGCAGCAGCGCCTGCAACCGGTCTGGACTAACGCTCGCGACGGCCTGCTCCTCGCTCCATGTGCCGCGGCCGACCCGATCGGTCGCGGCCTCGAGCTCGGCAGCGGCGGTTGCTTGAAACGGCCGTGCCGAGAGGAACTTCAGCGCGCCCCGCTCCATCGCCGCGGTGATCGCCATATGGCGGCCAACGACGCGATCGAGCACTTCGCTAAGCTCGACTGCCTCCGTCGCAAGCGGAATATCGCCCCCGGCCATGGCAGCCGGCCCGAGCACGCCACTCTGCGCGTCGCGCGAGAGAAATTGCATCGGCTCACCGAGGGCCGTCGCTTGGATGACCACGATGGCATCGGCCGCGTCGCCGCCATAGGATTCGAAGGCATCGGCAATGGCACGGCCGAGCGGGCGCTGTGGATCGACTGCCTCGCCCTCGTTTGAGGGGGCCGACAGCCCCACACGCGCTGGCATGCGGCCGGCCACCACAGTGTCACTGGCGGTCCTGACGGTGAGTGCCGGGGGCCGCGCATCGCGGCCCACGAGGCGGAACAATGTGGCCACCCAATGGGCCCGTAGACGGTTTTCGCGCTGACGCCGCTCGGCCTGGAGGGCGTCCCAGGCGGCGCGGCTGATCACGATCGTGGGGATGGTCGGGAGGCCCGCTTCCCACACGGCACGGATCCAGCGGGCCTTGCCGACCAGCAGATGGCGCTGCGCCTCGGACAGGTTTGCGTTGCCGCCGGACGGCGCAACTGCAAACATTTCGAGAGCGAGGCTCACCGGAGATTCCTTTGAAAGCACTGGGCAGCTATACTGCCCGCGCGGCCCGCCTGCCGCAACGGCCCTTGACTTGAGTGCGACCAGAAAGCATCTGCAGATGCATGGATAAGCCCAAACTCGAGATCACATTGTGCGCGCCGCGCGGATTTTGCGCCGGCGTCGACCGCGCGATCCAGATCGTCGAGCTGGCGCTCGAGAAGTACGGCGCGCCCGTCTATGTGCGTCATGCGATCGTCCATAACAAATACGTCGTCGAGGGCCTGCGCCGGAAAGGTGCTGTGTTCGTCGAAGAATTGGATGAGATTCCGCCCAGTGAAGCGCCGGTGGTGTTTTCCGCCCATGGTGTGCCCAAGGCCGTGCCGGCGGACGCCAAAGCCCGCAACATGTTCTTCCTCGATGCCACCTGCCCGCTCGTCAGCAAGGTCCATATCGAGGCCAACCGGCATTTCAATGAAGGCCGCGAGATCGTCCTGATCGGCCATGCCGGGCATGTCGAAGTCATCGGCACGATGGGGCAATTGCCGGAAGGCGCAATCTCGCTGATCGAGACCGTCGCCGATGCCGAAGCCTTCACGCCGCGCGACCCGCAAAACCTGGCCTTCGTGACGCAGACGACGCTCAGCGTCGACGACACCAGCGCCATCGTCGAGACCTTGCGCCGGCGCTTCCCGGCCATCGCCCTGCCGCACAAGGAAGACATCTGCTACGCGACCACCAATCGCCAGGAAGCGGTCAAGAAGGTCGCGCCCTCGGTTGATGCCATGATCGTCGTCGGCGCGCCCGAGAGCTCGAACTCCGTGCGGCTCGTCGAAGTTGCCCAGCGCAACGGCTGCGAGCGGGCGATGCTGGTCGAGCGGGCCGACCGCATCGACTGGACGCAGTTCGAGGGGATCTCGACGCTCGGCATCACCGCTGGCGCATCGGCACCAGAGGCGCTGGTCGATGAAGTGATCGAGGCTTTCGCGCAACGCTTCGACATCGAAGTGAGCGCCCATGGCGCGGGCCGCGAGACCATCGTATTCAATTTGCCGCGCGAATTGCGCCCCACCGCCTCGCCTGCCGCATGAGCGATCTCGATCTGATCGAGACCGAACGGCTGGTGCTCTCCGGTTGGCGCCATGACCAGATTGCCGACCTCGTTCGCCTCCATGGCGATCCCATCGTCGCCCGCTACCTCAGCGCCCACGGCCAGCCCTGGTCCATGGCCGAAATGGAAGCGGCGCTCGATGAATGGATCCACCTTTACGAGACCCGCCGGCTCGGTAAGATGCGGGTCCGTCGCAAATCCGATGGTGTGCTGGTGGGCCGCTGCGGTTACGGGCTCGAGCCGACCGGCGAGCCGGAACTGGGCTATTCGCTCTATCCCGAGTTCTGGGGCAATGGCTATGCGTTCGAGGCCGCGTCCGGCCAGCGCGACTGGCTGTTCCGGGAGACGGACATCGATCTGTTCATCGGGTCTGCGGACCTGCGCAATACGGCGTCGATCAAGGTATTGCAGCGTATCGGCATGATCCCCACCGAAGTGAAGGCAAATGAGGACGGGATGATCTGCCAGTACCACGTCATGCGACGGCCAGCGTGACGGACAGCGTGACGATCCACACCGATGGCGCCTGCTCGGGCAATCCCGGCCCCGGTGGCTGGGGCGCCGTGCTGCAATATGGCGCGACGGTCAAAGAGCTGAAGGGTGGCGCACAGCTGACCACGAACAACCAGATGGAGCTGACGGCGGCGATCGAAGCGCTTAACGCGTTGAAGCGGCCTTGCACCGTCGAGCTTCACACCGACAGCAGCTACGTCAAGGACGGGCTCACCGGCTGGATTCACGGCTGGAAGAAAAACGGCTGGAAGACGGCCGCCAAGAAGCCGGTGAAGAATGTCGAGCTGTGGCAGGCCCTCGATGCCGCGGTGCAGCGCCACACCATCAACTGGCACTGGGTCAAAGGGCACAATGGCGATGAGATGAACGAACGCGCCGATGCCCTCGCGAATGAAGGCATGGCGCCGTTCAAGCCGAAGAAGCGTGACCACACCCTGGTGCCGCCGGTTTGACGCACCTTCTTCCTTCTCCCGTTCGAGGGGGAAGGTGTCAGCGAAGCTGGCGGAAGGGGCGGCCCCGAGCACCGAGAGTTGATTTGCCCGCGATCGTCCAGGCGCCGAAGATTGCCCTATGAGACATCCCTTCATTCTCCCGCTCATCCTCGTCGCCACCCCTGCCCTCGCGCAGTTTCCGCCGCCGGGCATCTATGATTGCGCGTCGGGGGCCGGGGACAAGCTCGGCGTGCTCTCGCTGCTCGTAGCCGGCGACTACCAATGGGACGTCAACGGCGTCAGCTCACAGGGTCAAATCGCCTCAGCAGGCGATAGTGTCGAGGCGCTGACCGGGCCATTGGCCGAGCAGCACTGGCATGGCGGCTTCGGCGAGTTGGATGGTGAAACGCTGTTCGTGTTCGACACAGATGGCGGCAAGGTCACCTGCAGACTGCCGCCGCTCTAGTGCTCTGCACTTCCTTCTCCCCTTGAGGGAGAAGGTGCCCGAAGGGCGGATGAGGGGTTCGTGCCGTATCCGCGATGTCCGAGGGAACCCCTCATCCGTCTCGGCCTGCGGCCGATCCACCTCCTCCCTCAAGGGGAGAAGGGATGCAGTTTTTAGCCGCTAGCCCGCCACCTTCGAGAAATCCGCCACAAGCTGCATCGTATTGCGCAATGCAGCGAGCAGATGAAGCCGATTGGCCCGGATTGCGGAATCTGCATCGTTGACGAGGACGGCTTCGAAGAAGGTATCAACCGGTGCACGGAGCGTCGCCAACGCAGCGATGGCGCCCTTGTAGTCGTTGGCTTTGACTTTAGCGGCAGCGCTTGCGTCGGCGGAGGCGAGCGCACTGGCCAGCGCTTGCTCACCGGGGAGCGTCAGCAATTGCGGATCGACCTGCGCCGCGTACGTCTTGCCGTCCTTCTTCTCCTCAGCCGCAAGGATGTTGGCCGCGCGCTTGTAGCCTGCCAATAGATTCTGGCCATCCGGCGACGACAGCAGCACCGACAGCGCCTCGACGCGCCGCGTGATTTCGAGAATGTCGCTGCTCTGCGTCGTGATGACGGCATCGACCAGATCGTGACGAGCCCCCGCCTCGCGAAGGCTAACCTTCAAGCGGTCGTGGAAGAAAGCGAGCAGGTCCGCTTCGACCTTGAGCGGGAAGGTCAGATTATTGTCCGTTACAATCCGGATCACACCCAGCGCGGCCCGCCGCAGCGCGAACGGATCACGCGAGCCCGTAGGCTTTTCGTCGATCGCCCAGAAGCCGGTGAGCAAATCGAGCTTGTCGGCCAGCGCCACGGCAATCGCAACGGGCTCACCAGGAACGCGGTCGGTCGGGCCGAGCGGCTTGTAGTGATCGGCGACGGCGTTGGCCACTTCGCGCTTCTCGCCCTGGGCAAGCGCATAATAGCGGCCCATGATGCCCTGCAGCTCGGGGAACTCGCCGACCATGCCGGTTGGCAGATCGGCCTTTGCCAGCATCGCAGCGCGTTCTACGTCGGCGACATTGGCGCCGACCATTGGCGCGATGTCCTTGGCAAGCGCGACGATCCGCTGCACGCGCTGGAACTGCGTTCCGAGCTTGGCGTGGAACACCGACTCTTCGAGCTTGGGCAGGCCATGCTCGAGCGGCAGCTTGAGATCGGTCTCGTAGAAGAACTTAGCATCGCTCAGCCGGGCACGGATCACGCGCTCATTGCCAGCGACAATCAGATCGCCGCCGTCGCTTGCGACATTGTTTGCGGTCAGCAGGAAATGGTTCGACAACTTGCCCGATGCATCGCGCAGACAGAAGCATTTCTGGTTGGCGCGGATGGTGGCGATGATCACCTCCTCAGGCACCTTGAGGAAGCTCGGGTCGAAGGAGCCCATCATGACGACCGGCCATTCGACGAGGCCGGCGACTTCTTCGAGCAGTCCCTCATCATCGATGACGGTCAGCCCCTGTGCAAAAGCCAGATTGGCGGCGTCGGCCTTGATGATCTCCTTGCGGCGATCGATGTCGAGAACGACCTTGGCCTTCTCCAGCGCCCGCACATAATCGTCGAAGCGCCGCACCTTGATAGCTGCGGGCGCGAGGAAGCGGTGGCCGTAAGTGGTCTGCCCCGACGGCACGTTTCCGGTCAAAAACGGAATCACCACGGGCTCATCATTGTCCGCACCAAAGGTGGCGGTGACGGCGCGGATCGGGCGCACCCAGGTCAGCCCGCCATGGCCCCATTGCATCGATTTGGCCCAGGGAAAGGCGCCGACAACGCGCGGCAGAATATCGGCGAGCAGCTTCGGGGCCTCGTCGCCCTTCTTGTCGATATAGGCGACGTAGGAATCGCCCTTCTTGGGGTCCGAAACGATCTTGGCCTGATCGATCGAGGTCAGCCCGGCCGACTTCAGGAAGCCATCAATCGCCTGCTGCGGCGCTCCAACGCGCGGACCCTTCTTTTCTTCACGCAGATCCGGCGACCGCATCGGGATGCCCGCGACGGTCAGCGCGAGACGCCGCGGTGTCACGAAGGCCTTGGCGCCCTCATAGACGAGCCCCGCCTCGACCAGCGCATTGGTGACGGCCTTTTTGAGGTCCTCGGCAGCGCGGCGCTGAAAGCGCGCGGGGATTTCTTCGGAGAACAGTTCGAGCAGCAGTTCAGGCATTTTTCGACCGGATGTTAAGGCGCCGGAGCGTTACCAAGGGGCGGCCGGATTGTCCATTGAGAGGCCGGCGAGATTACTCTGCAGTTATGGCCGGGCTCGACCCGGCCACCCAGCGGAAGTCGAGCTGGGTCCCCGGGTCAAGCCCGGGGATGACGAACGAGAGGCCGGTTCATGCGCCCCGCCCAGTGCCAACGCCTACCAGCCGCCACCACCCCCGCCGCCGCCTCCACCGCCACCCCCTCCGCCACCGCCGCTCGAGAAGCCCGAGCCCGACGAACTGGACGGTTGCGCGGCGATCATCGCGGCGGCCATGCCGGTCGACATTGAGGACACCGACTTCGAGAAATCACCTGAGGAGCCGGCAGTCGACCAGTCGCCGCCGCTGTACCAATAGGGCGAGTAAGTACCGCCGGTGGCGTCGGCCACGGCGTTGCGCGCGAGGTCGGCGGAGAAGCGATCGGACCACGGCTTCTCAACCCCGAGGGCGATGGCGAACGGCAGGATCGACTCGAAACGCTTGATGGTCATTTGCGGCTCGCCCTTGTCGACATAGTTGAGGCGGTTCTTCTCGGCGGTATCGAGGTACATCTTGAAGCCCTCGATCTGGTCCATCAGCTTGCGGCCCTGGATGGTGGGGGCGCGCATCAGGATGGCGAAGACGATCTCGATGATGAGGATCGAGGCGGCAGCAACGAAACCGGTATCGAGGCGGATGCCTGAGATGGCGCTGATGCCCGAGCCGAAGATGTTGATGGCGATGATCACCAGCCACACGCCGCCGAACAGCTTGCCGACAATGCTGCCGCCCTTGCCGCCGCTGAACACGGTGCCGATGATCACACCAACGATCACTGCCGTTACGGCGGCGACGATGAGGAACACCGGGTCGAGCACATCGAGCCAGATCATGACCAGCAGCATGAGCGCCGCCAGGGCAGCGCCACCCAGCGTGTAAAGCACATTGTTCTTGAAATAGATCTCGCGGTTCTCGCGCTCGATGGCCGAGACCAGTTCGCCGCGCTTGGCGTTGAGCTGCGGGCCGTCGGTCTTGTCGATCGACACTTGCCCCTTCGATTTGATGAAGCTGTAGAGGGCGCTTTCGCCCGCTGGCAAGGTGCCGGTGGGGCTGGCATTGGTAATGTTGATGTTGGTCTTGCTGCCGACCTTGTCGATCTGGACGAGGCCTTTGACGCCCAGATCGAAGATCGAGGCAATGAAGGCGGTCCAGCCGCTCTTCTTGAAGCCCATGCCCGAGACATAGTGCGCCAGCGCCGGCGACATATCCTGCGGCGGATGAAAGAGCGGAATGATCGTGCCGCGGTGCGGGTCGCGGCCCACGGCGTTCCATGCAAAGAAATTGTAGAGCAGAACAAGGATCACCGCGACACCGGGAAACACCAGCTCACGATGATCCGACAACCAATAGCCGATGGCAGTGAGGCCCTGCGGCTGGACCAGAATGCCCTTCTGGAACTTGACCGCGACCGACAGACCCTCACCGGGCCGCAGTATGCGGGTCGAGCGGAAGGCGACGGACGTGTCGGATTTCCGCTCCACCGTCGCCGATGGGGTGCCGATGCCAGGTGCGCCTTCATAGCCCACCGTGTCGCCGACGACGGCGCCGGGCGGCAAATTGAGCGTCGCCGTCGCCTTGAGGATCGGGAAGTTCCAGTAGCTGCCCGTGGCGTTCCAGTAGAGCTCGTCATGGTCGTCAAAAAAGCGACCCATGCGGGTCATGGTATAGTGGATGGTGTAGATGTGCGTGGTGTAATCGAGGAAGACGTCGCCATCGCCGATCTTGATGCGCTTGAAGCCGCCGCCGATATTGTCGACGCTGTAAGGCTCGGATGCGCCGTTGCGCTTTACCTCAAGCACGCGCAGGTCCGAACGAAGCCGCGACTTGTCTTCGTTGATCATGGTGAGGGGGATGTCGCGGTAGATACCGTGACGGATCTGGTCACCCTCGGAATTGACCTCGATGGTCTCGACCACGTCGACCGAGCCATCGATGCGGAGCGTCGTGTTGGTGATGTAGGAAAGGATCTGCTCTTCGGCGAGCGCGGGAAGCGCAGTCGCCGCGAAGACCAGCAGCACGAGCGCCGCCACGGTTCGCTTTGTCATTCCCGCGCAGGCGGGAATCCAGGACAGATGTTGCCGGATGAGGTGAAGCATTGTCGACCCTGTGGTTGGTTCGAACTGGATACCCGCCTGCGCGGGACTGACATCGTGGTGGAGTGGCGTCCGTTGCCTAGAACTTCACTGTCGGCACGGCGCGGTCGGCCGGGTTCTCGAGTTCGAAGTACTGGACCTTCTCGAACTTGAAGAAGTTGGCGAGAATGTTGGAGGGGAAGGACTCGACCGCCGTGTTCAGATCGCGGGCCGTGCCATTGTAGTAGCGGCGCGACAGCTGGATCTCGTTTTCGGTGTTCGACAGTTCGCCCTGGAACTGCATGAAGTTCTGGCTGGCCTTGAGATCCGGATAGGCCTCGGCGACGGCGAAGAGCTTGCCGAGTGCGGTGGAGAGTTGACCTTCAGCAGCGGCGCGCTGCTCCGGCGTGCCGTTCTGCGCCATCTGCGCGGCAGTGCGCGCCTTGGTGACGGCTTCGAGAGTATCGCGCTCATGGGCCATGTAGCCCTTCACGGATTCGAGCAGATTGGGGATGAGGTCGGCGCGGCGCTTGAGCTGCACATCGATGCCGGACCAGCCTTCCTGGCTGAGCTGCCGCTGCCGCACGAGATTGTTGTAGGCGAAGACGCCATAGGCGACGGCGGCAACGATAATGCCGAGAATGATCCAGCCAAACATGAAAGCCTCCAGAGGCGCGCCCTCCGCGCCGAGCGTGCCGGGACATTGGCACCGGCAGAATGCCGCTGCAACTGACGTGCAGCGCCTGAATGCTTCATGAACAGAACTATCTAAGGTGACCCGCTGTTCTCACCTGAGTTGCAGTTATCTGCAGGAATTAGCTGAAATTCAGTTCATCCTGTCGTCATCGTCTGTTTCAACCAACTTCTGGCTAAATTTTGGACGCCGTTTGTACACATCTGGCTTCTCGACGATTTTCGGCCGGAACTTCGGATCGCTTAGCGCTTTGGCCGCGAGGTTGGGCTTCTTGGCCGGAGTCTTTTTGCTGGGCGGCTTCATGGCGGAGGTTTCCGCCATGAAGCCTAGACTACGCGGCGAGTCGTGTGAATCACATGCCGAACAGCGACCAGCGGCCCCAGGCGACGAAGGCCGCGAGAGCCAGCAGCACGAAATTGACGGGCAGCACCTGCGGTTCCTTCCGCATCACGTGAAAGCCGATGGCCAGAATCTGTACGGCCACCAGGCAGATCGCAGCCAGCGGCGTAAGCCAGACGAAAATCCCGGTCAGCAGCGGCAGGATCAACCCAACGGCACCCAGCACCTCGGAAACGCCGATGAATCGCGTGAGGCGCGGATAGTCAGAGGGCCATTTCATTTGCACAGCGAGTTTGTCGATCGGCTGGGTGGCTTTCATGCCACCGGCCATCGCGTAGGCGACTGCCAGCAGGCCCGCGGCGGCCCAGAGCCAGAAGTTCAGAGACGTCAGAAAGTCCATGTTCAAACCCTCATTTGATGCGGCCACATGCCGTTGAGGGCGTTAGAGCCGACCGGAGGCTTTTCCACAATCCGGGATAATCTGGAAACATTCTACGAAATACTGCATAATGCTGGCATGATCCTCGATGGCATCGATGTGTTCGCGAAGGTAGTGGAGGCCGGCGGCCTCTCTGCCGCAGCCCGGCAGCTTGGCATGCCGGTGACGACCGTCAGCGCCAAGCTGGCGCGGCTCGAGGAGCGGCTGGGTGTAACGCTGATCCAGCGCTCGACCCGCAAGATGTATGTGACGCCCGCCGGCACGGCCTATTACGCTTATTGCAGCGAGGCCCTGCGCTCGCTTGAAGCCGGCGAGGCAGGTCTGGCGGAGGCGAATGCCGAGCCGAGTGGAACGTTCCGGATCACCGCGCCGTCGGATCTCGCGCAGATGATCCTGCCGCCGATCATCCAGCAATTCGTGACCACGTACCCGCGCATCAGCCTCGATCTCATTGCTACCAACACGCAGCTCGATCTGCTGGCCGAGGGTGTGGACCTCGCTATGCGTGCCAGCCCGATGCGGGACTCGACCCTCCAGAGCCGAAAGTTCAGCGCCGCCACTCTCGCGATGTTCGCCTCCACGGAATACCTCAAGGCCCGGGGTCGGCCGCAATCGCCGGCCGATCTCGCCGATCACATCGTTCTGGTGCACAGCCGCTTTCCACCCAATCTGTTCCTGATGGCCTCGCCCACCGACCGCTTTCAGGTCAGCGCCACTGGCCGCATCCGCGCCGACGACATGCAGACCTTGCGGGCGCTGGCGATGGTTGGCGCGGGCATTGCTGTCTTGCCGGATTTTCCCGGCGGCACCATTGGCCTTGAGCGGGTGTTGCCCGACTACACGACGCAAAGCGGAGCCGTCTATTTCGTCTATCCCGCCGGCAAGTTCACGCCGGTCAACGTGCGGGCCTTCATCGATTTGGCGCTGGCGATGCCTAGACCGGACACTGAAGCTCGAGCTTCAACCGCTCGGGGCCGCTGACGAAGAGCTGCCGGATCGGGCCGCCCGGAATTCCGCCGATCGTGTAGCGGAGGCCAAGCGCATCGAGCCGCGCGCATTCGGTGTTGAAGTCGAACGGCGCGAAGGCGAGATGATCGACCCAGCCCCTGCCCCGCTCGCCGGTGCGGCGGTGCATGTGAATGATCGGGTGGTCGCCCAGATACAGCCAATAGCCCGGGAAATCGAACGGCGGCCGGAAGCCATTAACGAGACCGGGCAGCGCCGCGAGCAGGAAATCGCGCGCCGCATCGAGATCATCGGCATCGATGTTGATGTGGTCGAGGCGGATCACGCCGTCCCCTCCCCGCTGTGCGCAAGGCGATGGCTGCCACGGTGAAGGGCGGCAACCACAAATTCTATGGATTGTTCGCGAGTCGTGCCGGTTGTCGCGACAGGGTTGGGCTCGAATGCGCCAAGCTCACCGAATTCGCCGTGAAGCCTCGCGACGATGGCAGGATCGGCGAGGCTGTCGCCACCGCGCGCGATGCAGCGGGCGACGGCGTCTGCAACCGTGGTGCGCAGCACAATGTAATGCAGCGGTCCCCGCAGCGCGGAATAGGGCGCGAGCGATTGCGGGCGGATGACGCCGTCGAGGAAGACGAGATAACCGGCAGCGGCGTAACGCTTCGCGACGCCGGCCGCGATCTCCATGACCATGCGATTCTGGGCATCCGATTCAGGTAGCCAAGGCGCGCTCAGTCCGTGCTTGATGTAGCCCCAGAAATCGTCGGTATGGACATGGACCTTCGGCACTGCGCCCGGCAAATGCGCCAGCGCCTCAGCGATGGTGGTCTTACCCGAGCCGGGCGAACCGGACAGGATGACGATATGGCCGGCGAACGCGTCGAGCGACCCGGTCGTCATAGCGTGAGGCTACCCGACTTGACGCGCGCCTTACGGGCCGTCGTGAAGTCCCACCAAGCAAGCGCTTCGCCAGTGCGCGCCTGGTGGATCGCGGCCGCGAAGGTGTCATGCACGCAGGGGTCCTGGCGCGCATCGGTGAGCTTGCATAGACGCAGATACAGCGCGTCCGCATCCTCCTCGGCGAGTTGGGCCACGGTCCCGATGCCGAGCAGTTTGAAATCCGCAAGCATGGCCGGACCGATATTGCGCAGACTGGCAGGCCCGTCGGCGCCCGCTTTGCCCGCGCGCCAACTCATGCCCCGCCGCCCGCAGTCTGCAACCACGCCGCGCCGCACGCCTTCGCCAGTTCGCGGATGCGCAGGATGTAGCTCTGGCGCTCGGTGACCGAAATCACGCCGCGGGCATCGAGCAGATTGAAATTGTGGCTCGCCTTGATGACCTGCTCATAAGCGGGGACGGCGAGCGTGTGTTTGCCATCGACGCCCTGCCCGCGTTCGAGCAGCGATTTGCATTCGGCCTCGGCGTCGGCGAAGTGCCGGAACAGCATTTCAGTGTCGGCGGCCTCGAAATTGTATTTCGAGAATTCCTGCTCATTTTGCAGGAACACATCGCCATAGGTGACCTTGTCGTTGTCACCGCCGTTGAAGTTGAGGTCGTAGACGTTCTCAACGCCCTGCACATACATTGCGAGGCGCTCGAGGCCATAGGTGATCTCGCCCGGCACGGGCTTGCACTCGAAGCCGGCGACCTGCTGAAAATAGGTGAACTGGCTGACTTCCATGCCGTCGCACCAGCATTCCCAGCCAAGGCCCCAGGCGCCGAGTGTCGGGCTCTCCCAATCGTCCTCGACGAAGCGGATGTCGTGCAGCGCGGAATCGAGGCCGATCTCCTTGAGTGACTCCAGATAGAGCTCCTGGATGTTGTCGGGCGACGGCTTCAGGATCACCTGAAACTGGTAGTAATGCTGCAGCCGGTTGGGATTTTCCCCATAGCGGCCGTCCTTGGGCCGCCGCGACGGCTGCACATAAGCAGCGCTCCACGGCTTCGGCCCCAGCGCCCGCAAAGTGGTCGCCGTGTGGAAGGTGCCCGCGCCCATCTGCATGTCATAAGGCTGGAGGATGACGCAGCCCTGCTTCGCCCAGAATTGCTGGAGTGTGAGGATCAGGCCCTGAAACGAGTTCCTGGGGTCCATATAAGCAGGCAAATTGGGCATCTGGCACGTCCGGTGGAAAGCGCGCGGAACCTAGTGGCGGCAGGGCGCAGGGTCAATTGGCAGTGCGCTCCTGCCGCGGCCGTTCATACAATCTTCGCCAAGCGGTTTATCGGTTTGGGCAGGTTTTTCCGGCATTTTTCTTGGATTGGATTTGGGAAAATTGAGTAGTTCGCAATGACGATTGCGCAGCGGACCGCGATATTCAGCATTTTTGGCGTCGCCATGGCCTTGTTCTGGTTCGCGCCGAATTGGTTCAAGCTGGACGAAACCGGGCTGATGGGACGGGCTGCCATCGCGCAGATCGGCGGTCCATTGCTTGGCGCGATTCTGTGCTGGGTCGCTTCGCGCCGGAGTGCCGACAGCGCCCGCCGCGCCTGGCGAAACTTCACGATTGGCTGTGCGCTCTACCTCGCCGGCAATCTGGGCTATCTGGTTTTCGGCCTCAGCGGTTACGCGCCCGCCTTCCCGTCGGTGCCGGAGGCGGCGTATTTCCTGATGGCGGGATTTTTCGCAGCCGGCATGCTGCAGCTGAGCCAGTTGCGCAACCGGGTCGGGCCAATCCAGTTCTACAATTTCGGGCTGATCTACGCCGCGGTGGCGCTGTCGAGCCTGTTCATCCTCCACCCCGCAATTTCGAGCTCGGTGCTGCAGCCCTTCGCAACGACCGTGGCGTTTCTCTATCCGGCTTTGTGGTTCAGCGTCGCGGCGTTCGGCGCGGTGTCTCTGGTTATTTACGTGCACGGCAATAAGAGCTTCGCATTCGCGCTGCTGGTGCTCGCCGTTTCGGCGGAAGCGGCGGCCGATTTCCGGTACGCCCTGTCGCTGCTCGATGGCACGTACCAGATGGGCGGGCTCACGCAGCTCCTTTGGGTGATCTCGGCCGGGCTCATCGTCTGGTCCGCAATCGAACAAATTGCCGCCGCCCGCCAGATCGCCGATGCGACACCCCAGGTCCAGATATTGTCGCGACGGGCTGATCGCGGCATTGCCCAGGCGACGGTTCCCGCGGTTGCGGTTGGCGCGATCCTCTTGGCTGCGGCGTTTTCAGGTGTGCTGGGCGAAGGCCCTTATGCGGTTCTGGCCGCCTTCCTCGCCGTCGCCTTCGCCCTCGTGGCAGGGTTCCGTGAACACTGGATCATCAGCACGCAGCGGCGGCTGCGCCGCGACGTCGAGCGAAGCCGCGAGGATCTGGCCAGCAGCCGCCGTCAGATCGTCGCCGTGCTCGAAAGCACGCATGACAGCGTCCTGGTGCTCGATAGGCTTTGGAACGTCATCTACTTCAATCGGCATGCGGCAGAGACGATCAATCAGCGCGACAAGCTGCGCATCGGCATCAGCGTGTGGGAACTGTTCCCGGCCGCGATGACCTCAGGCGAAGGCGCGCACTATTTCCGCGCCATCGAAACCGGCAAGCCGGAAGAATTCGATATCTTCGTCGAAGATCGCCAGCTGTGGCTTGGGATCAAGGCCTACCCGACCGAGGAAGGCCTGTCGCTTTTCTTCCGCGACATTTCCGAGCAGAAGCGGGCGCGCGACGAAATCGAGCATCTGGCGCTGCACGATCCGCTGACGGGTCTCGCCAACCGCACGCTGTTCCAGAAGCGGCTGGCCGAAGCTGAAGCAACGGGCAGCGCGACCGCGGTGCTGCTGCTCGACCTCGACCATTTCAAGGAAGTGAACGATACGCTGGGCCACCCGGTAGGCGATGCCCTACTGGTGGGGACGGCCAACCGGCTGCGCGACTGCCTTGGCGCGGATGTCACCATCGGCCGGCTTGGCGGCGACGAGTTCGCTGCGATCGTCACCAGCCATGACGGCGAAAACGAGCTCGCCATGATCGCTATGCGGCTGATCGAGACGGCCAACGCGCCGCATGTGATCACGGGTCATTCGGTGCGCGTCGGCGCCAGCATCGGTATCGCGGTCTCGTCAATCGAGGAAGGCCGCCGGGATCTGTTCAAGGATGCCGACATCGCCCTCTACGCAGCCAAGACCGAGGCGCGCGGTGCCTTCCGGTTCTTCGAGCCGTCGATGCAGATCGAGCTGCTGCAGAAGCAGGCCCTGCGCAGCGATCTTGCCAACGCCCTCGAGCGCAACGAATTCAAGCTGGTGTTCCAGCCTCTGGTCGATATGCACAATGGCCGCGTTGCCGGGTTCGAAACTCTGCTGCGCTGGCACCATCCCAAGCGCGGGCCGGTCTCGCCCGATCAATTCATCCCGGTCGCCGAAGAAAGCGGCCAGATCGTCGCCATCGGCGAATGGGTATTGCGGCAGGCCTGTCGCGAGGCGGCAAGCTGGCCCGAGCACATCTCAGTGGCGGTCAACCTCTCCGCCCGCCAGTTCAGCACCGACGATCTCGTGGGCATGGTTTCGTCCGTCCTCGAAGAGACCGGGCTGCCGGCTTCGCGGCTCGAACTCGAGATCACCGAGACGGTGCTGATGCGCGACAGCAACGCCAACATGGTGATGCTGCGGGCGTTGCGCGACCTCGGCATCCGCATCGCGCTCGACGACTTTGGAACGGGGTTCTCCTCGCTGGGCTATCTGCAGCGTTTCCCCTTCAGCAAGATCAAGATCGACCGCCAGTTCATCAGCGGCCTGCCGGGCAGCGAGGAAAGCCAGGCAATCGTCCGCTCGATCGTCGGGCTCGGCCAGTCACTGGGCATGCGTGTCACCGCCGAGGGCGTCGAAACGCAGGAACAGCTCGACTGGGTCCGTGCCGGATGCGACGAAGTCCAGGGCTACTTCCTCGGCCGCCCCGTTCCGGCAAGCGACGTGTTTCCCACCATCGCACGCATCGACATGCCGCAGGATAACCGCCGCGTGGGCTGAGCTAGCGGCGGTGCTCGACATACATGTCGAGCCAGCGCATGGCGGCCACACGATTGAGCCCGCGGCGCATTGGGTAACGGCGCAGGCGCTGCATAGCGGCGATACGCCGGAACAGCTGAGCTAGGCTCGACGGTATCGTGATGCTGACCGAGCGGTCGGTAGCAATTGAAATGGCGCTCATGGCGTTCTCTCCAGTCGGTATGGAGAGACTGGGCTCGATCGCGCAATGCCTCTGTCAGCCGAAACGGCGACTTCTGCGTGTCCCCCGAAATGGGGACGTCAGACCGGCGATGCCGCTGACAGCAGCACGCGGACAAGCGCGGTCTGTGTCCGCACCCCGGTTTTCTCGAACACGCGATTGAGGTGGGTGCGCGCAGTATTGGCCGTGATCTTCATCTCCGCCGCGATCTCGTTGAGCGACTTGTTCTCAGCGACGAGGCTGGCGAGGCGCTGCTGCGCCGGGGACAGGCCATAGATCACGGACGCGACGCGCAGCCGGTCCTCGCTCAGGCCGGCACTGCCGAACTGGAAGACGATCGTGCCGGCATCGACCACGACCCAGTAGATGCGCGTGGGTAATCCTTCGCCTGCTTCGACGAGGATCGGAACCGCGCCATGGGTCGACATGTAGCCGCGGTCGAGATCTGCCGCCCAGCGCAATGCATCCTGCAATTTGCGGTCAACGGCCGCGTCGCGGAAGCGCAGGCGCCCGGCGCGAATCACGACGTCGTCCGACTCGGCAAAGGCTGCGGGCGCGGCGGGACTTCGCCAGAGCACCTGACCCGACGGATCGAGCCGCAGAATCACCGCGCCTGCCGGCCCGGCATTGCCGTCGAGGAAGCCGAGAAAGGCGATCTTCCATTCGCCATCGTGCTTTTCGAAAACCCGCATCTCGCGGACGAGGCCCGGACCCACATGATCGTCGATATCGCCGGGATAGATTTGATCGAAGGTGGCCCACGCCATGTCCTGGCTGATCTGCAAATTCAGATTCTCGACCTTGGTGTCGTGAGCGTAGCTCAAATTGGCCGGCGGGTTGCCCGCAGTGCCGTCAGGCCTTCGCGCGCGTTCGACGATATTGTCCCAGCCCTGGCGGAAAAAGATTCCGCCCTGTCGCCAATAGCCCCAGCGTGCGGCGTAGGGCGTATGGACGAAGCACGTCTCCCAGGTGTCGATATCCTGGGTCCAAATGGCGATGCGATTGCGATGGATCAGCGCGATGATCGCTTCGCGGTCGCCGTCTTGATCGGACATGAACGCCCTCCCCCGCGGCGACACTAGCGTCTGCTGCGTGCGGAGTCTGTCCTGCGCAATGGCGACATCAGGGCTTGTCGTCGGGCGGGCGGAACGTGCCGTCCTTGTCGCGCTCCAGCGTAATGACGTCTGGCCGTTCCCGCTCGGCCAGGTCGCGCTCGTGGATAGCTGTGTCTTCGGCTTTGAACTGCTTGATCCAGTCGCGCCAGATCCGGCGCACCCCGAACCAGATGAAGCCGCCGATGAGCGCGATGACCAATATGCGGACGAGGAGAGCGGTCACAGCCCGAACCTCGACCACGCGGCGCGATCCTCGATGGTCGCCGCCAGATCGGCTGCCAGCCCAATACGCGGCAGCGTAAACAGCCCGCGCTTCGGCTCGATCATCCGGACGCGTACCTTGGCGCCGAAGCGGCTACGGAGCGTTTCGTGCAGATCGCCCAGCGCATCGACCAGTCCAAGCTCAAGCCCGCGCACGCCGCTCCAGAACTCGCCAGTGAAGAGCTTGTCGTCGGGCGCAGTCAGCTTGCCAGCACGGCGCGATTTGACCCAGTCGATGAACACTTGATGGATGTCGCTCTCCATCTGCTTGATGCGCTCGACGTCCTCCGGCTTTTCGGGGAGGAACGGGTCCATCGTGGATTTGTTTGCGCCGGCGGTGTGGACGCGCCGGTCGACGCCCAGCTTTTCGAGCGCCTTGGGAAAACCAAAGCCCGCAAAGATGACGCCGATGGAACCGACGATCGAGGACGGATCGGCGATGATCTCGTCTCCTGCGGTGGCCATGAAGTAGCCACCCGACGCCGCCGCATCCTCGACGAACACCAGCACACGCTTTTCATGCTCGGCCGCGAGGTCGCGGATGAGTTTTGCGACGAGCCGCGACTGCACCGGTGAGCCGCCGGGCGAGTTCACGATGATCGCGACGGTGTCGCCCTTCATGCCAAAGGCGCGATGCAGCAGCGGCCCGACGGACTGGATATTGATCCGGCCGGGGCGCTGGTCAGCCGCGATCACGCCGTGCAGTCGCACCACCGGAATCACCGGGCCGCCCCGCCTGAAGGGTCTGGCCAGCCAGCCGATGGGTCGGGTCATTTTTCGCATAAGCTCCTCAACGCCGCGTGATGTAGGGCCGGGGTGACGGCATTACCAGTGCAGACGGTCCTGCCCGCGGAAGATCGCCTCGAATTCGGGGCGGAAATCGCGTCCGGTCATTGTGTGGAGGGCGCGTGTGGCGAGCAACGTCAGCGGCGCGCGTGAGCCTTTGATGGCCCGGATCAGGACACGATGAGCCGGTTCGCCCTCCCGCGGGGTCAGCGGGAGAATGGTGATGGCGCCGAAGCGGGAATCGAAGCTTTTGAGCAGCGCCGGGAGGCGCTCCGCGACATGGATGAAGATGATCTCGCCGCCCGGCGCGGCATGGGTGGCGGCGGTTTTCACCCAGGAATCGAGCGCTTCAGCTGACATATGCCGCGCCGCAGCGCGGGTTGCAGCGGGGGACGTCCCGGCTTCGAAGAAGGGTGGATTGGCGATGATCGAGGCATAATGATCGCTGGCGATTCCAGCCTCGGCCCGGGCTTTCCCCGGCCCAGTCAGATCGAGCGTGAGCACCTTGCCGCGCGTCGCCAAACCGTTGGATATCAGGTTTTCGCTCGCAAGCGCCGCCATTTCCGGGTCGGATTCGAGCAAAGTCGCATAGGCCGCCGGGTTCATCGCGAGCGCTACCAGCGCGGCGGTACCCACCCCTGCCCCCAGATCGAGCAAGGCTTCGCACGATGGATCGATCGCGGCGCCCAGCAGAACCGAATCGAGACCGGCCCGAAAGCCGCGGGCGGGCTGGGCAATGGCCAGCCGGCCGCCCAGAAAGGCGTCCTGTGTGACACCCTCGCGTTTTACAATTTCTGCGCCGTGGGCTAGGGACATCGCAAATCGGGGCCGGTTCCGCGGCGATCATAGAGTTTTGCGGGCAAGTCTCAATGTCGCGGACAGGTTGATGACGGTTTTGGCAGCAGCAACGACGGAACAGGCGGGACTTGGCGCCCTCGACCGGCTGCTTGCGGCGACGCTCGGCGAAATGGAGAAGGTCAACGCGCTGATCCTCAGCCGCGCCGATTCGCATGTCGAGATGGTGCCGCAGCTGGCGCGCTACCTCATCGAAGCCGGCGGCAAGCGCCTGCGGCCGATGTTGACCGTGGCTTCGGCGCTTGCCTTCGAGCACCCAACCGGCGCCCAGACCAACTACGCCGCAGCTGTCGAATTCATGCACAACGCCACCCTCCTCCACGACGATGTCGTCGATGAGAGCGACATGCGCCGCGGTCGGCCGGCGGCGCGTATGATCTGGGGCAATCAGGCGAGCGTGCTGGTGGGTGATTTCCTCCTCGGCCAGGCCTTCCTGATGATGGTCGAGACCGGCAAGCTCGACGCGCTCGGCGTCCTCGCCAAAGCCGCAACGATCATCGCAGAAGGCGAAGTCTTTCAGCTGTCGAAGGCTGGCGACCTCGAGGCCACACCTGCTGACTACGATCAGGTGATCCGCGCCAAGACTGCAACGCTGTTCCAGGCGGCCGCCGAAGTGGGTGCCATGGCCGGCGGTGCCGACGCGGCTGGCCGTCAGGCCATGGGCGACTACGGCCTCGAGCTCGGACTTGCCTTCCAGCTGGTGGACGATGTGCTCGACTATCGCGGCGAAAGCGGCGCTATGGGCAAGAACACCGGCGACGATCTCCGCGAAGGCAAAATGACCCTTCCGGTGATCCTGACCCTTGCCGATGCCAACCCAGCCGAGCGCGAGATCATCACCGCCTCACTCGGCAAACCCGACGCACCCGACACCGCGCTCGGCCAGATCGTGGCGATCATGAACCGCCACAATGCCTTGGGACGAACCGTCGAGCAGGCCCACGAGCATGTGCGCAAGGCGCGTGCCGCATTGGCCCCTCTCCGCGACAGCGAAATGAAAACGATCCTCAGCGACATCGCCGAGTTCTACGTCAGCCGCGCCTACTAAGCCCCAATCAGCGGCGCGGCCGCGACCCAGTAGCCCGGCCAGATTTCGCGCAGATCGTGCGCTGCCTGATGCGCTTTAGCGCTTGAGCCGAAGAGCCCGAACACCGTAGCCCCGGACCCCGACATGCGCGCAAGGATGCATCCGCTCGACTGGCCGAGGCGGGCGATCAGATCGCCGATCACCGGCACCATGGCGATTGCTGGTGGTTCGAGGTCGTTGCGGGTTTCACTGAGCCACAGCGCGAGCTGGGCCGGGCGGGTCAGCGGGTCGGAGAGCTCCGGCAGTCCCGGATTGTCGTGGCGCTCGAGCTTGCGGAAGACATCGGCGGTGATCACCGGCAATAGCGGATTGATCAGCACGATGTGGCAATCGGGGAAGTGCTTGAGCGGCAGCACGATCTCGCCGATCCCGCGCACCTCCGCCGGCCGTGAGTAGAGACACATCGGCACGTCGGCGCCGAGGACCTTGGCAATCTCGAGTAGATCGGCAAAGGCGATAGGCTCAGAACTCAGCGACGAGAACAGCCGAAGCGCTGCGGCGGCGTCGGCCGAGCCGCCACCCAACCCAGCTGCGACTGGCAGATTCTTGCTGAGCCGTATCTCTAGACCATCGGGCAGCACGCCGGGCCAGCGCTGGCGGAAGGCTGCCAGCGCACGCAGCACGAGGTTGCCGTCGGCGGTGCCGAGAGCGCGTGCGAACGGACCGCTGATCGTCAGGCTGTCCTTCTTGGCCGCGATTACTTCCAGCTCGTCGGACACATCGGCGAAGGCGACAAGCATTTCGAGCGAGTGATAGCCATCGGCACGGCGGCCGGTGACATGCAAAGCGAGATTGATTTTGGCGGGCGCCGCTTCCAGCAGGCCCGCTATGCTATCGGGCAAGATTACTGAACCGCGGCCTGGTCGCCGGGCGCCAGCTGGATGGGCTTTGAATCCTCGGTGACCGGCGCGGCGTCGAGACCGCCAGTGAGCTTGGGCTGGACGCGCGCTTTGACATTGCCTTCAACATCGACGGCTGAAGCGACGTTCCACTGGAACTTCGCCTCGAGCTTGCGGCCCACGCGCCAGTAGGCGTCGCCCAAATGATCGTTGATCTCGGGATCGTTGGGGCGAAGGATCGCCGCCTGTTCGAGCTTTTCGACGGCTTCGTCGAAACGGCCGAGACGGAAATAGGCCCAGCCGAGGCTGTCGATGATGTAGCCGTCATTAGGCGAAGCCTCTACGGCCTTCTTGATCATGTCGAGAGCGCGGTCGAGGTTGAGGCCTTTATCGACCCAGCTGTAGCCCAGATAATTGAGGACCTGCGGCTGGCCGGGATTGAGGGCCAGCGCCTTGAGAAAGTCGGCCTCGGCTTTCGGGAATTCGTCGGCGCGCTCATAGGCGATGCCGCGCACATAATAGAAGCGCCAATCGCCCGGAGTGTTGCCGCCGCTGATCGCGAGCGCCTTGGTGTAAGCATCGGCAGCCGCAGAAAACTGCTTGTCGGAGCGCAGCAGATCGCCAAGCACCGAGATCGCGTCGATATCGGTGGGGTTGGTGCTGACGATATTACCGAGACGGCGAATGGCTTCGGGACGATCGCCCATCGCGTCGAGATTGTCAGCGACGCGAACGATGGCCATGGGCTTCAGCAGCGAGGCCGCGGGGATTGCATCGTAGAGGCTGTTGGCGATCTCGTGCTGGCCCGCACCGTCATAGAGCTGGCCGATGACGAGCGTCACCGTGTCGTTCTTGGGGTCGAGATATTGCGCCAGCCGCATCAGGACCAGCGACATATCCACCGAGCCCTCGCGGGCGAAGGCCATCCCGACGCTGTGGAACATTTCTGCGGCGCCGGCCTGGACGCTGTCGGCGAACAGTCCAGGGCGCTGCTTGTTGGTCAGCTGTTCCTTGATTTTGGTGATGACCGGGTGCGCAAGGCCCTGTGCCTCGAAGGCGGTGATGGCCTTCAGCGCTTCGTCGAAGCGGCCAGCATTGCCGAGGATGCGCGCATAGGCTTCGACGATATCGGCCGTGTAGGGATCGGCGTCGAGCGCTTCGGAGATGTAGCCGATGGCTTCGGCGGACTGGCCGGCGACATCGGCCATGATGGCGCGGTGGAAAACGAGAAACTCTTCGAGCCCGCCACTCGCGACCTTGTCGAGCGAGGCGAAGGCCTTCTTGACGTCGCCATCACCGGTCAGTGCCCAGGCGCGGAGGATCGAGCCCGTGATGCCTTCGAAGCTGTCGGCGCCGAGCTTGTCGAGGTCGCGGGCCGCCGCGGCGTAGCGCCGGTTCTTGACCGCTTCAGTGCCGAGGACCAGCTGCGCCAGCGGATTGTCGGGCTGGATGGCCAGAAGGTGCCGAGCGGTGTCGGCTGATTGCTCGATCTCGCCATTGGCGGCGAAAGCGACGAAGGCCCGCTGCAGCACGAGCGGATTGTCCCAGGCGTCAGTCGCAGCGTCGTGGAAATAGCGTGCAGCGTCCGGCGTGCGGAGCTGGTTCATCGCTTCCTGGCCGGCCAGATAACTCCCCGTGACGCTGGGGGCGCGCGGGGCCGCGAAGTCCTCGGCCGCCACGG
This sequence comes from Devosia sp., assembly GCA_039918675.1. Taxonomy (GTDB): domain Bacteria; phylum Pseudomonadota; class Alphaproteobacteria; order Rhizobiales; family Devosiaceae; genus Devosia_A. The sequence continues at coordinate 43,895 of JBDSHC010000088.1, read as the reverse complement.
GCAGCGCGACAAGACAGAAGCCGGCGAGCCCGGAGGCAGCGACGAGGCGCGTAAAGCTATTCACGAGGTTTCCGATCTCCGGGGAAGGCCGTTCGTTAGGCGCGGAAAGATTGGCGATTTTGCGACTGCGCCGCAAGGGCGGGCGGTCACAAGCGGTTGTGATCACATCCCGACATAGTTGGGGCCAGATCCGCCCTCGGGCGGCACCCACGTAATGTTGCGCGCCGGGTCCTTGATGTCGCAGGTTTTGCAGTGAACGCAATTGCCAGGATGAACCCGGAAGCGGGGACCGTTGGACTCCTCGACCATTTCGTACACTCCGGCCGGGCAGTAAAAGGGTGCGGGCTCCACCCCAAATTCCGGCCGCGTCACCGCCACAGGGACCGCCGGATCAGCCAGTTGGAGGTGAACTGGCTGGTATTCGTCATGGGCGATATTGGCCAGAAAGACCGAGCTGGCTCGGTCGAAAGTCAGCTTGCCGTCGGGTTTGGGATAGGCCGTTTCACCCGTCGCCGAGGTCGGCCAGAGCGTATCCGCGTCAGCCTCGCGGTGCTTCAGAGTACCGAAGGGAGAGAAGCGGAACAGCGTATTTACCCACATATCAACGCCGCCGAGCAGCACGCCGAGCACGGTCCCAAAGCGCGACCAGAGGGGTTTGACGTTACGGATTCGGTGCAGCTCACGGCCGATACCGGATGCCATGGTTCGAGCCGGCAAATCCTCCAGGCGATCATTAGCGCGCCCCGCCGCCAGCGCCTGCGCGATCGAATCGGCGGCGGCGATGCCGGAGCGAATCGCCGAGTGGATAGCCTTGAGCCGGGGCGCATTCATGAAGCCTGCGGCGCAGCCGATCAGCGCGCCGCCCGGGAAAATCAGCTCCGGAATTGACTGCTCACCGCCTGAGGTGAGAGCGCGCGCGCCGTAGGAGAGACGCGTCGCGTCCTTGAGCAGACGGGCGATCGAGGGGTGCTGCTTGAAGCGCTGGAACTCGTCGAAGGGCGACAGCGCGGGATTGCGATAATCGAGGTGGACGACGAGGCCGAGGTAAATCTTGCGGTCCTGCGCATGGTAGAGAAACCCGCCTCCCTGGGTGGCGTCGTCCAGCGGAAAACCAAGATAGTGATCGACGCGCCCAGGCTCGTGGAGAGAGTCCGGGACCTCCCATATCTCCTTGATCCCAAGCCCGTATTTTTGTGGCGAAGACTTCGCATCGAGGTCGAAGCGACCGATGATCTGCTTCGCAAGCGAACCGCGGGCTCCCTCCCCGATCAGCGTATATTTCGCGCGTAGACCGATGCCGGCAGCGTAACCGGGCTTCGGCTTGCCATTGGCATCGACTCCAAGATCACCCGTTATGATGCCCTCGACCGCGCCATCGGAATTGGTCAGCACATCGACCGCGGCGGTCATCGGAAAGATGTCGACGCCGAGCGATTGCGCCTCGGCGCCGAGCCAGCGGACGAGGTCGCCGAGCGAGGTGATGACCCCGTCATGAGTCTGCATCAGCGGCGGCAAGATGGAGTTCGGCAGGCGCACATCGTGTCGGCGAGTCAGGACGTGGAAGACGTCCTTGGTCACATCCGGGCCGACCGGGGCGCCTCTTGCGCGCCAATCAGGGATCAACTCGGTCAGGCCGGAGGGATCCATGACCGCGCCGGAGAGGATGTGGCCTCCGATCTCGGCGGCCTTCTCAACCACCGTGACGGAGGTCTGCGGCGATTTCTGCTTGAGGCGGATGGCCGCCGCGAGCCCGGCAGGGCCAGCGCCGACAATGACGATGTCGGTGTCGATGATTTCGCGGTCGGTCATGGTTTAAGTCCGGAAGGCGCCGTGACATAACAGAGCCAATGGCTCCAAATCATCCGCTAAATGACGCCGAGGCCCAACGCGCTGAAGATTTGGCGGCACTCGATTGGTATCGGGCGGCGGGGGTTGATATTGCGGTAGGCGACGAGCCGGTCGATCGGTTCGCAGCGTCTGCCGTTGCCCCTCCAAAGCGCCTGCCGGCGAGCGCCGGCCCTGCCCCGGCACCGTTGCCGGCAGCTCCGCTCGTCACCGATCCGGCTGAAACGCAGGCGATTGCCGCCGCCGCGCGGACGCTCGAGGAACTGCGGGCGGCGATGGAGGCCTATGACGGCTGCGCACTGAAGCACCGGGCGACACAGCTCTGTTTCGCCGACGGCAATCCTGAGGCCGAAATCATGCTGGTCGGCGAAGGGCCGGGCGAGCAGGAAGACAAGCAGGGCAAACCGTTCGTCGGCCGAGCCGGCCAATTGCTGGACCGGATGCTCGGCGCAATCGGGCTCGACCGGACCAAGGTCTACATCGCCAACATGGTCCCCTGGCGGCCACCCGGGAACCGCAACCCTACGCCAGACGAGTTGGCGCAATGCGCGCCGTTCGTGCATCGACAGATCGAGCTGGTGGCACCCAAACTGCTGGTGACTCTGGGCAATGTCCCGACGCAGGCGCTGTTTGAGACCAATCAGGGGATCACCCGGACGCGGGGGCAGTGGAAGACGCTGACGATCAATTCGCTTAGCGTGCCGACCCTGCCGACACTGCACCCAGCCTTTCTGCTCCGCACACCGGGCGCCAAGGCGCAGGCGTGGAAGGACATGCTGAGCCTCAAGCAAGCGATCGTTAAGGAAAGAAATGGAACGGTCTGATTTTTCTGACTGAATTTGGTCGGGATTCACCCGCAATTGGCGCGCGCCGCGCTAGGATCAGCCGGTCTCCGGTTCAGAAAGCACGATGTCTTCAGTCGTCAAAATCTATGCGCTGTTTCTCGGCTCAGCCTTCCTCATGTTCGCGGGCGGGTTGCAGGGGTTGCTTCTCAGCGTTCGCGGCGCCGAGGTCGGGTTCTCGCTTTTGGCCCTCGGCCTGATTGGTACCGGCTGGTCGGTTGGGTTCATCGCCGGATCGATCACCGTGCCAATGCTGGTGCAGCGAGTGGGCCATATCCGGGCCTTCTCGATCATGGCGGCGATCGGGACGATCACCATCCTCTGCAATCTGCTGTTCGTGAACGACGTCAGCTGGATCCTGCTGCGCGCCTTCTCGGGCTTCTGCTTCGCCGGCGCCGCTATGATCGTCGAGAGCTGGCTGAACGAGGTGGCCGAGAACAAAAGCCGCGGCACGATCTTTTCGATCTACACGACAATCAACATGACGGCCTCGACCGTCGGCCAGCTCGCAATGTCAGTCACCGGTGTGTCGAGCCACATCCCCTTCATCGTCGGCGCCATCGCCTTCATCTGCGCGATCCTGCCGAGTGCGTTCACGTCGACGCCTCAGCCCAAGCCGCTCAAATCGGCGCGGCTCGATGTATTCCTGCTGTACAAAACCTCGCCCCTCGCCGTGATCGCCGCATTCTCGGTCGGCATGGCCAACGGCACCTTCGGCACGCTGGCGCCGGTCTATGGGCACGACCAGGGCCTGGATGCCGCCGGCATTGCTTATCTGTTTGCGGTGACCGCAGTGCTTGGCGCGCTGGCGCAGGTGCCGGCGGGGCGGATCAGCGATACCATGGACCGGCGTATGGTGATCGTGGCGCTTGGCAGCGTCGCAGCCGTGGTCGGCTTCCTGATCCTCGTCTTCAACCCGGCCGGTGGCTGGCCGATGTACGTCCTGTTCGCACTCTATGGATTTTCCGCCTACCCGATCTACGCAATAGCGGTGGCCCACGCGAATGACTTTGCCAAGGATGGCGAGTTCGGACGCGTCGCGGGCGGCATGCTGCTGGTCCTGGGCTCCGGTCTAGCGATCGGCCCCGCCATCGCGGCAGTAGTGATGAATCTCTATCAGCCAGTCGGACTGTTTATCGTGACGGCGACGTTCCATGGCGCGCTGGCGGTGACGGCGTTTCTCCGCATGAAGGTGCGGCCCGTGCGGATCGACGGGCGCATTCGGTTCCGCGCCATGAATTCGGAAAAGGGTGTATCGCCGGGCACAGTCGATCTTGACCCACGTTCCGACGGGAAGCAGGAAAATATGCATCGCACGCCCACGGCCAAGGGCAGCCTCAAGGCGGAAGCCGAGATCCTCACCCCCGATGTGATCGAGCCGGTGGTGATCGTCGAAGAGACGCCCAAAAAGGACGAATAGGATGTTCAAGTCTGAGCTCGACATGGATCGCGCGTTCACGCCATTGTCGATTGCCGTGTTGGCAGTCAGCGACACGCGGACCGTGGAGACCGACACGGCTGGCGCCCTGCTTAAATCGCTAATGGAAGCCGACGGGCACAAATGCGCCGAGCGCGCTGTGTGCCGGGACGACATTCATCAGATCCGCGGGCATGTGATGCGTTGGGTCAACGACGCCACAGTCGATGCGATCATCACGACAGGCGGCACTGGGTTCTCTGGCCGCGACGTAACGCCCGAGGCGCTTGAGCCCTTGTTCCAGAAGCGGATGGATGGGTTCTCGGTGCTGTTCCACCAATACTCATCTACCACCGTAGGAACGAGCACATTGCAGTCGCGCGCCACGGGCGGACTGATCGGCACGACGTTTGTCTTCGCCCTGCCCGGCTCGCGCGGCGCCTGCCGCGACGCGTGGGAGGGAATCCTCCGCGCTCAACTCGACAACCGCCACAAGCCCTGCAATTTCGTCGAACTGATGCCGCGGCTGGCGGAGCGCTGAGGCCCCGCCAGCGTGTTCTTCAGTTTGAGCTCTTGAGCAAAGTATCGAGCTGGTTGAACTGCTCGGGGAAACCGCCGATGCCGCCGGAGGCCATGGCTTCATCGAGGGCCGCCTTGTCGGGATAGACGTCGGAGAGGACGAGGTGGGTCTTGCCGTCTTTCTCCTCGAACGTGACCGTCGTCACCGAGCCGTCGCCTTCTTCGTTGGTCCAGACGATCCGTTTGTTCGGCACCACCTCGATGTATTTGCCGAAGAAGGCCATGGGCTGATCGAAGGACGGATGCCCCATGACGAAACGGTAGTTGCCGCCGGTGCGGACGTCCGCCTCGCAGGAAATGAAGGTGATGCCGAACGATGCCGGCGTCCACCACTTCATGATCAGTTCTGGCGTGGTCCAGGCCTCGAAGACTATGCGCGCCGGGGCATTGAAGGTGCGCGTGACGACGACCTCCCGATCGGAGCGGCGATCCGTCGTGGTGACCGGCGCGGTGGCTTGTTCACTTGTCTGCCTTGCGTCCATCGGACTCTTCCTTCTGCTTGAGCTGTTCAACGATCTTGTCCAGTTCCGCGAACCTCGCGGCCCACATCTGACGATAGCGTTCGATCCACGCCGCCTCTTCGTCGAGGCCGCGACCACCCAGGCTGCAGGTGCGGACGCGGCCAATCTTCTGTGTGGTCACGAAGCCCGCCTGCTCGAGCACACTGACGTGCTTCTTCATGCCCGTGAGGGTCATGTCGAAGCGCTTGGCGAGTTCGGTGATGGACGCGTCGGCACGGCCGAGTTGTTCCAGCACGCCGCGTCGCGTCGCGTCGGAGATAGCGGCGAACGAAGTGTCGAAGCGAGGCGGATGATAAAACTGAACCATATGGTTCACTAACCTATGTGTCTGAGCATTGCAAGGTCTGGAACGCCGCCCTGCGCTTGCCCGTTTGTATCAACGGCACCAAGCCCGCATGAAATCTACGCACGGCAGTTTGTTCTTGTTATGTTCGCGTTCGCATGCTAGTCGTTAAGACCCATTAACGTTGGGATGATTCATCCCCATCTGTTGGTCATTATGGCGATCCAGACCGCACCATCGTTCGAGCAGTTGGAGAAACTGAAGGATACGCGCGACGCGGATCTGATCAGCCGGCCAATGCTTGACGCCAAGCGCAATCGCGGTCGCGGGGCGCAGACCAATCAGTCGAGCCGGTTCGACACGCAGAGCCGAGAGGATTTCGACGATGGCTGGGGCCAGGTCGAGGAACTGAAGCCGTTCGAGACGATCGAACATGTCGAACGTGCGAAATCGATTATCACCAGGAATGAGAGCCCGGACATCGGGTTCGACCGTTCGATCAATGCCTATCGCGGCTGCGAGCATGGCTGCAGCTACTGCTTCGCGCGACCCACCCATTCCTATCTCGGCCATTCGGCCGGCCTCGATTTCGAGCGTCAGATCTATGTGAAGGTCAATGCGGTCGAGCTGCTGCGCCGCGAACTGGCCGACAAACGCTACAAGCCCAAATCGATCGCGATGGGGACCAACACCGACCCGTACCAGCCGGCGGAGCGGACACACAAACTGACACGTGGGATCCTGGAGGTTTTGCTCGACACCAAGCACCCTGCGTCGATCGTGACGAAGTCGGCGCTGATCGTGCGCGACATCGATATTCTGAGCGAGATGGCCAAGCACGGACTAATCAATGTTGGGCTGTCGGTGACGAGCATGGACCATATCCTGAGCCGTAAGATGGAGCCGCGGGCGTCAACGCCGGAGAAACGACTCGAGGCGGTGCGACTGCTGGCGGCGGCGGGGATTCCGACAGGCATCATGGCGGCGCCGATGATCCCAGCGATCAACGATATGGAGATGGAGCGCATTCTCGACGCGGGGGCCGCGCAGGGCGCGCAATGGGCGGGCATGGTGCTGCTGCGACTGCCGGGCGAAGTGCGCGAGATCTTCCGCGAATGGATGCTGCGCTACTATCCGGACCGGGTGAAGCACGTGATGTCGCTGGTGCGCGATACACGCGGCGGCAAGGATTACAACTCTGCCTGGGGCGACCGGATGAAGGGCGAAGGTGCCTATGCGACGCTGATGCAGCAGCGCATGGCCAAGGCCAAGGAGCGTTATGGGCTCGACAAAAAGCTGCCAGCGCTGCGTACCGATCTGTTTGTGCCGCCGCGGATCGATGACGGGCAGATGAGCTTGTTCTGAGGCAGGCGGTGGAGGCATCTTGCTTCCTATGCCGCGTGATTCGACCGAGACAGTTACGACACCTGCCCCGACGCTTTTCTACGAGAAGCGGGCGGTCCGCTGCGGCGCCACTATTGTTGCCGGCGTCGATGAGGCCGGGCGCGGTCCGCTGGCTGGGCCGGTGGTAGTTGCGGCAGTTGTGCTCAACCGTCGGCGGATTCCCGATGGGCTCAATGATTCCAAGCAGTTGAGCGCAGGCGACCGGGCAAGGCTGCATGACGAGATCCTCGCCAACGCGACGGTTTCGATTGTTGCGGCACCGACTAAGATCATCGCCGAACTCAACATTCTGTGGGCGACGATGTGGGCGATGCGGCGTGCGGTGATGGGCCTGTCGCTCGCGCCGGACCATGTCCTCATCGACGGCAATCGCCTCCCTAAGGAGATGCCCTGCGCGGCTGAAGCGGTCATCAGCGGCGATGCCCTTTCGCTGTCGATCGCTGCAGCCTCGATCGTGGCTAAGGTGACCCGCGACCGGATGTGCGAAATCATGCATTGCGAGGAGCCGCATTTCGGCTTTGCGTCGCACAAGGGCTACTCTGCCCCGTTGCACTTCGAGGCGCTCAACGCCCATGGGCCAGGGCGGTATCACCGGATGGACTTCGCCCCGTGCATCGAGGCGGCCCGGCTCAAGGCCGTTGCTTAACCTCTCGATAACCCTCTGACTTAATTCGCCTTTAACCCTAAGGCCTTACAACGAGCGTTGTTAGTGCTGCGTTAGGGTTACGAGTATGTTGCGTACCGCGCGTATGGCCCAGTCGGCCAATGCGGAGAGGGCTTCGCTGCCTGTCGACACTATTCTCGTCGGCGACTGCATCGCCCATATGAATGCCTTGCCGGCCGGCTCGGTCGATCTGATTTTTGCAGACCCACCTTATAATTTGCAGCTTGAAGAGGGGCTCACCCGCCCCGACCAATCCAAAGTCGATGCCGTCGATGATGATTGGGACAAGTTCCAGAGTTTCGCCCATTACGACGCGTTCACCCACGCGTGGCTTGCGGCTGCGCGCCGGTTGCTGAAACCGAACGGGGCGCTGTGGGTGATTGGCAGCTATCACAACATCTTCCGTGTCGGCGCGACGCTGCAGGATCTCGATTTCTGGCTGCTCAATGACGTGATCTGGCGCAAGGCCAATCCGATGCCGAATTTCCGCGGCACGCGGTTCACCAATGCGCATGAGACGCTGATCTGGGCGGCGCGCGACAAATCGAGCCGCGTCACATTCAATTATGAAGCGATGAAGCAGGCCAATGAGGACACGCAGATGCGGTCGGACTGGCTGTTCCCCATCTGCACCGGCGGCGAGCGGCTGACCGATGGCGAGGGCGACAAGGTGCATCCGACGCAGAAGCCGGAAGCGCTGCTGTTCCGCATTCTAAATGCGACGACGAAGCCGGGCGATGTGGTGCTCGACCCGTTCTTTGGCACGGGCACGACAGGCGCCGTCGCCAAGAAATTGGGCAGACATTTCATTGGGATAGAGCGCGACGACACGTACATCGCGGCGGCGTTGAAGCGGATTGCGAGCATCAAGCCGCTGGCGGCTGAGGCCATTGAGACTGCCGTGCCGAAGCGGTCGGCGCCGCGGGTGGCGTTTGGGTCGCTGGTCGAGATGGGGCTCATTGTTCCAGGTACCGAGCTTTACGATCACCGGCAGCGCTGGTCGGCTCTGGTGCGGGCCGATGGGTCGCTGGCCTCGGGCTCGCATCAGGGTTCAATCCACCGTGTCGGCGCGCTGGTTCAGGGCGCAGAAGCCTGTAATGGCTGGACTTTCTGGCACACCAATCAACACGGGCGCCTCGCGCCAATCGACACCTTCCGCGCCGATATAAGGGCGCAGATGGGTCAGCTTTCAGCCTGAGCTAAGACCTCCAGTCTTCGGGCAAACCTGCCGCCGGTCTAGAACAGACCGGCGGCATTTTTTTACTCGATTCCGGCCGCTTTTAGCGCCTTGCGGAAGACGCTGGGGAGAGCTTCGGACTCCAGGTTAGAGGACCACCAGCCGTCGAAGAGTCCAGCTGTGTCCGTCGCTGTTGCGGACCAAATCTCGAGTTCGAGGCGGAAATGGGTGAAGACGTGGACGATCTTGCCGTGGTGACGCCAGTCGGCTGGTATGGGAAATTGCGGATCGGAAGATTCGCTGGTCCATTCCGACACCGGCGGTTCGGTCATCTGGGCGAGGAGGCCTTTTTCGGCTCGGGTGCGGAGGAAGACGTCGCCGTCGCGGTCGCGCATGACGAAGGCGTGGCCGTAGCGGGTGGGGCGGAGAGGCTTCTCGGCTTTGACCGGGAACATCAGCGGGTCGGCGCGGCGACCTGCGCAGCCTTCGTTGAGGGGGCAGATGAGGCAGTTGACGCCGCGCGGGGCGCAGATGGTGGCGCCGAGGTCCATCAGGGCCTGGGCGAAATCGCCGGCACGGGCGGGGACGGCGGCCTGCACGGTGGAGCGGATGAGATCCTTGGCCTCGCGGACCGGCGCCGGCAGCGCGAGATAGCGGGCGAGGACGCGGTCGACATTGCCGTCAACCACAGCGATGGGCTCGTCGAACGAGATCGAGGCTATGGCGGCGGCGGTGTAGGGGCCGATGCCGGGCAGCGTCAGGAGTTCGGTGGAGGTGGCCGGAAACTGGCCGCCGAACCGCTCGACAACGGCTCTGGCGCAGGCATGGAGATTGCGGGCGCGGGCGTAATAGCCGAGGCCTGCCCATTCGACGAGGATGGGTTCAAGCGGGCTTGCAGCGAGCGCGGCGACATTAGGCCAGAGATGCAGGAAGCGGGCGTAATATGTGCCGACGGCGGCGACCGTCGTCTGCTGCAGCATGATCTCGCTGAGCCAGATGGGATAGGGGTCAGGCTTGATGCCCTTCGCCCGGTCGGCAGGCGAAACGCGCCATGGCAGGGTGCGCGAATGGCGGTCGTACCAGGCGAGAACCGCCCCGCTGTCGAGCGGTGTCACCTGTTGCGCGGGCTGCGGTTTTGGCATCATTGGGACATGAACCAGCCGGGCGACCGGCGCAACTGGAATTGCCGTGGCGAGCAAAGCCAAAGAGCCCGAGGAGCCCAAGCGGCTCAACCGCACGGTCGGCGTGGCCGAGGCGCTGGGCGGAGTTCTGGATTCGGCGCTGAAGAGGCGCGGATTTGCGACGCGGGACATCCTCATTCACTGGCCGACGATTGCGCCGAGACCCTACGATCAGTCGGCGATGCCGGAAGAGCTCAAATGGCCGCGCGGCGCCGGGCACGAAGGGGCGACACTGTATCTGCGCTGCGCCGAGGGGCATAGGCTGGCGCTGGCGCATGAAGGCCCGCTGATCGCGGCGGCGGTGAACCGGTATTTCGGCTATTTCCTGGTGCGTGACGTGAAGCTGTCGATCGAGCCATTCAGACGGGGTTCAGCGGCCAAGGCGCAGGCAAAGGTGACGCTGCCGGAGGTGGCGAAACATGCCGATCAGGCGGTGGCGGAGGTGCAGGACCCTGCCCTCAAGGATGCTCTCAAAGGACTGGGAGAGGCTGTATTCTCCCGTAAGGCCAGGTAACCGTAGAGTCCTTCTGGCAAAGGGGGAATCCAGGGGCCAAGGCTCAGTTCGGTGAGTGGGACTCCTGGATTCCCGCCTCCGCGGGAATGACATCGGAGTGAGCCGCGAGAATGACATCGAGTGAGTCACGCGATGACACCAAGGGTCTGGCTCGCGCTCACGTGACCGCACCTTACGGTTTGGTCACTTGCCGCGCCTTTCTGCCTGTGTAATTTGCCCGCCAAACAAGGAGTTCTGCCGTGAAACTGACCCGCCGTGAGATTTTGACTTTGGCCGCCGCCGCGACCGTCGCGGGCGCTGCCGGCCTCCCCTCGATCGCCTTCGCCAAGGATGGCGACATGATCGATCTGCTGAAGCTGATGGCGCCGGCGGGCATTCCGGACAAGGTTTCGGGCGATCCGGCCGCCAAGGTGACGTTCATCGAATATGCGTCGCCGACCTGCCCGCATTGCGCGCTGTTCTCGAACACCGTGCTCGGACCGTTCCAGGATAAATACGTCAAGACCGGCAAGGTGAAGTTCATCCTGCGCCCGTTCGCCCGCAACACCATGGACGCGGCGATCTTCATGCTGGCCGAAGCCGCCGCCAAGTCGGTGGACGCCGTGGCGCCGGTCGATCCGATGGCGCCGAGCTCGGAAGAGCCGAAGCCGGCCGATCCCAACAATCCGAGTGGCTTCTCTCCCGCGGCTATCGCGGCCTATGAGAATGTCATCGCCACCTATTTCAAGACCCAGCAGACCTGGGGCGTTTCGGACAAGCCGCTCGACGCGGTCAAAGCAGTGGCGATCCAGCTCGGTTTCTCGGAGGAATCCTTCCAGGAGGCCCTCAAGAACCAGGAATTGTTCAACGCCATCGAGACGATGCGCAATCAGGCGCTGGAGCAGTTTGGCCTCGAGGGGACCCCGACTTTCTACCTCAATGGCAAGCAGATGACGGGCGAGAAGACGATGGAATCGCTCTCCGCCGAGATCGATCCGCTGCTCTAGGACTCAATATCCACAAACTTCGGTGCTCGTTTACGGCCCGTCGCTTCCTAGCGGCGGGCCGCTTCGCTATCTGGAAAGCTATGAAGTTCACGCGTTTAAAGCTCCACGGGTTCAAATCCTTCTCCGATTTGACCGAATTGTACCTAGAACCCGGCCTGACCGGGGTTGTTGGGCCGAATGGCTGCGGCAAATCCAATCTGGTCGAGGCGCTGCGCTGGGTGATGGGCGAAAGCTCATACAAGGCGATGCGCGCTTCCGGCATGGACGATGTGATCTTTTCGGGCTCGGGCAATCGCCCGGCGCGGAACAATGCAGAAGTGACGCTGGTTCTCGACAATAGCGACCGCACGGCGCCGGCTACCCTCAACACCGCCGATATCCTTGAAGTCACCCGTCGCATAGAACGCGAGGACGGCTCGGTCTATCGCGTCAACGGCAAGGAAGTCCGGGCGCGCGACGTGCAATTGCTATTCGCGGATGCCTCGACTGGCGCTCACTCCCCTGCCCTCGTTCGGCAAGGGCAGATCGGCGAGCTGATCGCTGCCAAGCCGCAGGCGCGGCGGGCGCTACTCGAAGAAGCCGCCGGCATTTCGGGGTTGCATTCGCGGCGGCACGAGGCCGAGCTTCGTCTCAAGGCCGCTGAAGCGAACCTCGAACGGGTCGAAGACGTCATCAACCAGGTGACGCAGCAGCTCGAGCAGTTAAAGCGGCAGGCGCGGCTCGCGACGCGCTATCGCGGGTTGAGCGGAGAAATCCGCAAGGCCGAGGCGACGCTGTTCCATATCCGGTGGATTTCGGCGCGTGCCGCAGAGAACGAGACGGAAGCCGAACAGGGCCGACTGATCAACGATCTCGCCGAGGCCCAGCACGTCGAACTCGAAGCGCAGAAAATCGTGTTCATGGCCGACCAGGCCGTGCAGCCGCTGCGCGACAAGGAAGCTGCGGCGGGCGCGGCATTGCAGCGTCTCAACATTCTCGCCGAGCAATTAGCGGAAGAAGCACGACGGGCAGAACAGCGCCGCGCCGAGCTGACGCAGCGCATCGAACAGACCAATGCCGATGGCGGGCGTGAGCGCGCGCTGCTCGAAGAGAGCGACGAAGCTTTGAAGCTCGCGGCGGACGAGAAGGCACGGCTCGAAGCGGAAGCGGCGGGTGAGGTCGAAGCGTTCGCAATGGCGAAGGCCGCTGCCGAAGAGGCCCTGCAGGCCGTGCGCGGGGCCGAAGCCGAGGCGCGGATCGCCGCCGATCTCGAAGCGCAGGTCAAGGCGCGGCGGGCGCAAGCCAAGCGCGGTGCCGAAGATGCGACAACGCGGATCGCGCGGCTGAAGCAGCAGATCGCCGATGTGCAGCGCGATGCCGAAGGCGTCGCTGCGCAACTCGAATCCGATGATGGCGTGACCGCCAAGCGCACCGTGCTCGAAGCGGCGCAGGCGGCTTCCGCCGAGGCCGAAGCGGCGGCCGTTGCGGCCGAGGAAACGACGCGCAATGCGCAGGCGACGCTCGATGCGACGCGGCCCAAGCTACAGGAAATCGAAGCGCAGGTGAACCGGCTCGATTCCGAGGCGCAGACCTTGGACCGCATTCTAACTGGCGGCGCCAAGGGCTTGTGGACTGCAATTGCCGACGACCTCAAGGTCGATGTAGGTTTTGAAACCGCACTAGGCGCCGCGCTGGGCGACGATCTCGAAGCATCGTCCGATGCTGGAGCGCCGCTCCACTGGGCTGGCCCGATCCCCGGTGAGGGCGACCCGCAACTGCCAGGTGGCATCGCGGCGCTGAGCACGCATGTGTCGGGCAGTGCGCTGCTGAAGCGGCGGCTCGATCAGATCGGGCTCGTCGACAAGGCTGATGGCGCAAGGCTGCAACCGCAGTTGAAGCCGGGGCAGCGACTTGTGTCGAAGGCGGGCGATCTGTGGCGCTGGGACGGGTTCGTCTCTGCAGCCGACGCGCCGAGTGCCGCGGCGCAGCGGCTGGCACAGCGCAATCGTCTGGCAGAGCTCGATGCCGAATTGACCGAGGCGCGCGCGGCGCGCAATTCGCTGCGCGCCGACGCACAATCGCTGAACCAGAGCCTCGAGCAATCGCGGAACAGCGAGCGGCAGAAGCGCGATGTGTGGCGCAATGCGCAGCGCGAGATTGCCAATGCGCAATCGGCGCTCGATCAGGCGACGCGGGCCTTGAGCGAGCTGGCAACGCGACAGGGCGCGCTCGAAGAAGCGCGGGTGCGGTTGAACTCGTCGCTGGTCGAGGCCGAGGGAATCGAGGCCGATGCGCAGAAGGCGCTTACCGAGGCAGGCGACGAGACCGAGGCCGCGGCGTTGCTGCAGAGCAAGCGGGTGCATCTCGACGAAGCGCGTGGTGTTACCGATCAGGCACGGCTGAAGCTCGGCTCGTTCGAGAATGCGGCGCAGCTGCGTAATGGACGGCTCGGACAGATCGCCAATGAGACGGCGAACTGGCAGCGGCGGCGCGCCGGTGCGGAATCGCAGGTGGCGACGCTCGACAAGCGGCTCGGCGAGCTGAGCCAGCAGCTCGATGCGATGAACAATGCGCCCGCCGGACTCGAAGAGCGCCGCGAGGCGATCGATGCTGAGATCGCAACGGCACGTGTGGCGCATGGCGCGGCGAGCGATGAGCTGGGCACTGCGCAGGGCCGTTATCGCGAAGCCGACAAGGCGCAGCGGCTGGCAGCCGAAGCGCTGAGCGGCTTCCGCGAGAATCTGGCGCGCGTCGAAGAGCGGATGAAGGGCCTCATTGCACAGCGCCATCAGATCGAGCGGCAGGTGCAGGAGACGCTGGATATTCAGGCCGTCGACACGGCGATGGCCGCCGGCATTCGCGCGCAGGACGCGCTGCCCGAGGAAGAGGCAGTGGAGCGCAAGGTCGAGCGGCTGAAGAGCGAGCGCGAGCGCCTCGGCGGCGTGAACCTTGCGGCGGAGACCGAGAGTGTCGAGGTGCAGGAAAAGCTCGACATCATGGTCAAGGACCGCGACGACCTGATCGCGGCAATCGCCAAGCTGCGTTCGGGCATCCAGAGCCTCAACAAGGAAGGCCGTGGGCGGCTCGCCGAGGCGTTCGAGAAGGTCAACAAGCACTTCCAGGAGCTGTTCACGACGCTGTTCGGCGGCGGCACGGCGGAACTGCAATTCGTCGAGAGCGACGATCCGCTGGAAGCCGGGCTCGAGATCATTGCGCGTCCACCGGGCAAGAAGCCGACGACGATGACGCTGCTGTCGGGTGGCGAGCAGGCGCTGACGGCGATGTCGCTGATCTTCGCCGTGTTCCTCACCAATCCGGCGCCGATCTGCGTGCTCGACGAAGTCGATGCGCCGCTCGACGACGCCAATGTGGAACGCTTCTGCGCGCTGCTCGACGCGATGGCGACCCGCACCGAAACGCGGTTTGTGGTGATCACGCACAACCCGATCACCATGGCGCGGATGAACCGGCTGTTCGGGGTCACGATGTATGAGCGCGGCGTGAGCCAGCTGGTGTCCGTGGATCTGACGGGCGCGATGGATGTGGTGGAAGCTCAGGTCGCCTAGAGCAGGTCGTAGAATCCCTGCGTAAAGCGCCGGGATTGGCGGGAGCGCACCGGACTCGTTGTCGCGGCCCCATCTTTCGATGAAATCACTATAAATATCAAATACTTACCGCCTGACATGGTTGCTTGACACCCAAAAGCGCCAACACTATGTTGCGCGCGACTTCAGGGGGATGTTTTCCTTAGATTCCGGGGCTGACGGAGGACGCGTTGAGTGAAATGCGCGATACCGGTGGCGGCGGAGAGGATGAGCGGGTGCGCAGGCAGTCGCAAATTCTCAAGGAAAAAATCGCCCGGGCACAGGGGGCACATTCGGCTGGGTTGGCCGGAGGGGCAAGCCAGCCGAGGGACATGACCGGAATGGGCCGCGCGATGCGGCTCGGGACGGAGTTCATCGCGGCAATCCTTGTGGGCGCGGTTGCGGGTTACCTGCTCGATCGGTGGCTGAATACGACGCCATGGATCATGCTGGTGCTGCTGCTGGTCGGTTTCGCAGCGGGCGTGTTGAACGTCGTGCGGGCCGCGGAGCAAATGAACAAGGCGTCGCCACCGCCACCTGGCTCGGATCTCGGTCCGGGCACTGACGACGACGAAAACTGAGCACTAGGCGCTAGACTGGGGACCGTTCTTGGCCGATCCGAATAAAGTCGACCCGATCCACCAATTCCTGATCACGGACATCGTGCGCTTCGGCGACGGTTTCGCGTTCACCAATTCGGCGCTGTTCATGGTGCTGACGGTTGGACTGATCCTCGCCTATCTGCTGCTGTCGACGACGCGCCGCAGCATCATTCCCGGCCGCGCGCAGCTGATTTCGGAAATGCTCTACGAGTTCGTGGCCAATATGGTGCGCAACTCGGCCGGGACCGCCGGCATGAAGTTCTTCCCGTTCGTGTTCTCGCTGTTCATGTTCGTGCTCGTCGCCAACATGTTCGGCATGATCCCGTTCCTGTTCACCGCCACCAGCCACATCATCATCACCTTCGCGCTGGCGATTTTGGTGTTCGCCGTGGTCATCATCTACGGCTTCTACAAGAACGGGCTGAAGTTCCTGAAGCTGTTCGTGCCGTCGGGCGTGCCGGCTTATGTGCTGCCCATCGTGGTGCCGATCGAGATCGTTTCGTTCCTCTCGCGCCCGATCTCGCTCAGCGTCCGTCTGTTCGCCAACATCCTCGCGGGTCACATCACGCTGAAAGTGTTTGCCGGCTTCGTCGTGACGCTCGGCTCGCTGGGTTTCCTCGGCTGGCTCGGCGCATTGCTGCCGCTGACGATGACCGTCGCGATCACGGCACTCGAATTCCTCGTCGCGGCGCTGCAGGCCTATGTGTTTGCGGTGCTGACCTCGATGTACATCAACGATGCGATCCATCCGTCGCATTGATCTCGACCGGTTCACAGTGAGACGGCGGTAAGCGCCGTCAATCGGTCACTTAAGGAGCAGACTAGTATGGATCCAGAAGCAGCAAAGTACATCGGCGCGGGTATCGCGGCGATCGGTATGGCCGGCGCCGCCATCGGCGTGGGCAACATCTTCGGTAGCTTCCTGTCGGGCGCCCTGCGCAACCCGTCGGCCAGCCAGAGCCAGTTCGGTAACCTGATCTTCGGGTTCGCCGTGACCGAAGCTCTCGGCATTTTCTCGTTCCTCATCGCCCTGCTCCTCTTGTTCGCAGTCTGATCGGCGACGAAACGACAAACGGGGTCCGGCACGCCGGGCCCTTTCAATACGGCGAGCCCTTTCACCAGGGATTGAGGACGGACAGTCATGGCGGGTAACCCCACCATCATCGTAGCGGAAACGACAGGCGGCGACGCATTGCAGCAGGGCGTGGTGGTCGAAGATCCCAGTGCCGCGCACGCTACCGCTGAGACGCATGCGACAACCGTCGAGCACAAGGAAGTCTTTCCGCCGTTCGACCCGTCGAGCTTTTCGACCCAGCTGATCTGGCTGGCGATCACCTTTGCTGTGCTTTATTTCGCGCTGAGCCGCGTCGCCCTGCCCCGCATCGGCGGCATCATCGACGCGCGCAAGCAGCGCATCGAAGGCGACCTCAAGGAAGCCGAGCGGCTGCGCCAGGAAACCGACAAGGCCGTCGCGGCCTATGAGGCGGCATTGGCCGAGGCCCGCAAGGACGCCGGCAAGATCGCCGAAGAAACGCGCGAAAGCATCCGCGCCGATATCGAGGGCAAGCGCAAGGTGGTCGAGAGCGATCTGGGCGCCCGCATGTCCGAAGCCGAAGCCAGCATCCAGGCGAGCAAGACCACTGCACTTGGCAGCGTCGACGCTATCGCGGCTGAGACCGCCCAGGCGCTCGTCGCGCAGTTGGGTGGCGGCGCCACCGAAGCCGAGGCGCATGCCGCGGTCGCCGAAGCCAAGGGAGCCGTCTGATGTGGAGCTTTGGCTACGACGCCACGACCGGCGCGACGATCTGGGCGACCATCGCCCTCGTCATCTTCATCGGGATCGCCATCTATTTCGGTATCCACAAGACCATCGCCAAGCTGCTCGACGATCGCATCAAGGCGATCGAGAGCGAACTGGCCGAGGCCGAACGTCTGCGGCTCGAGGCCAAGTTCCTGCTCGAAGAGTATGAGAGCAAGCGCAAGGCCGCCGCGACCGAAGCCGAAGGCATCATCGCTGCGGCGAGAGAAGAGGCGTTCCGCCTGACGGGCGAAGCCAAGAGTTCGCTCGAAGCGCTGATCGCCCGCCGCACCAAGGCGGTGGAAGACAAGATCGCCCAGGCACAGTCGCAGGCGATTGCCGAAGTGCGGTCGCGCTCGGCCGATGTGGCGGTGGAAGCGGCTCGCGTTTTACTGACGCGGCAGATGGGCAGCAAGGGTGACGGCCTGATCGATCAGGCAATCAAGGAAGTGGGCAGCAAGCTCAACTAGAGCGGCGGTTCAGTTCCGAGAGTTTGAAGGCGGGCCGGTGCCCGCCTTTTTCATTTGAGTTTTGCCCATTCGGCCCAGCGGCCGTGATAGTCGCCGCGGCCCAGGGTGATGGTGCGGCCGGCGGGCCAGATGGTGAGATCGATGCGGGCGCTGCCGGGCGTCTCGTCGGGCTCGATCGAGAGCCGAGCGACCGGCCGGTCCGCCGTGGCCCTGGCGCCGATCTCGGCCAGCACGGCTTCGATGCGCGCTTTGGACCGGGCGGGCACATAGGGCCAAACGATGGTATGGATCAGCACGCGGGTTCGGCCGGCCTGCAGCGGCGTCGCGAATTTCTGCTCGAGCCAATCGGCAGCGTCGGCGCGGTCGATCGGGCGCCTGTCGGCGGCCGCAAGCTTGAGCGCCGCGTCGATACGCTGCAGCCGATGCGTCTGGTCGGCCCAGATGTAAGAGAGCAGCCGGGCGCGATCTTCCGGGCTGTTGCTGTCGAGCGGATTGAGATCGCAGCCCTGACGCCCGACGACACTGAGTGGCGCATCGAGCGGCGGCGGCGACCCGCGCCAAGGGCAGTCGATGGCGAGGGGCGCGTCGAGGGGCCCCCACACGCGCCCTTCATCCAGCGTGTAGCGATACCGATCAAAGCCAAGATTGAGTCCGGCGCTGGCACCGATCTCAAAGAGATCCAGCGGCAGCTTCGTCGCCGCCGCAAGGTGCAGCATGGCACCGAGGATCAGCGCGGAGCGCGCCACCTCATTGGTTTGGGGCGCACTCGATAGCCTGTCGGTCAGAAACGCATCATTGTGGTGCAGCGCATCCGCGATGGCCGCCCACAGCGTCGAATCCGGGACGCTGGTCGGAGGATAGACCGCCGTGACATTGGGCTCCCAGCCTGAGCGGGCGAGCGCATGGATCGCGCCACAGGCGCGCAGCGCGACGTTGTCGGCAGCAGGGTCGCCGTCCCATTCGAGAATGCGGGTGCCGAAGCGGGTGCGCTTGTCGAGATATTTGGCAAGCAGGCGGCAAAGCCGCGCCGTAAAGGGCGAGCCGAGCTGGTCGCACGCGCCGGCCTGGTCGGCCAATTGTTTCAGGACAAGATCGGTCTGCGCCATGGCGATTCCTCACCCGCACAATAGCGGGAGAGGAATCGGCGTCTAGTGCGGGTGCCGACCTATTCGGCGGCCTGCGGTAACGATTGCGGGCGCTCCCAAGTCAGTTTCGGCTGGCGCGCGGCGCGGGTTTCGTCGAGGCGGCGGCGTGGGGCGCGGGTCGGCGCGGCCGTGAAGCGCTCGGCGTTGCCCGCCTTGGCGTCGGTCGCGAGTTCCAGCATCACGTCGCAGAAGTGATCGAGGGTCTGCTTGGGCTCGCTCTCGGTCGGCTCGATCAGCATGGCGCCATGCACCACCAGCGGGAAGTACATGGTCATGGGGTGGAAGCCCTCGTCGATCATCGCCTTGGCGAGATCGAGCGTGGTGATGCCGGTGCCATCGAGGAAGTGGTCGTCGAACAGCGCCTCATGCATGCACGGCCCTTCGCCGAACGGAGCCGAGTAGACGTGGCTCAACCGCGCCTTGATGTAGTTGGCGTTGAGCACAGCGTCCTTGGCTGCCTGCGCGAGGCCATCGCTGCCATGGCTCAGCATGTAGGTGAGCGCGCGGACATACATGCCCATCTGGCCGTTGAAGGCGGTGATACGGCCGAGATGGGTATCGGTGGAGTGTTCGACGAGGGTCAGCGGACCATCGCCCTTGCGCACGAAGGGTACGGGGGCGAAGGGCGCTAGCGCTTCGGACAGGACGACCGGACCCGCGCCGGGACCACCGCCGCCATGGGGCGTCGAGAAGGTCTTGTGGAGGTTGATGTGCATGGCGTCGATGCCGAGATCGCCCGGCCGCACCACGCCCATGATGGCGTTGAAATTGGCGCCATCGCAGTAGAAATAGGCACCGGCGTCATGCACCGCTTTCGCGATCTCGATCACCTGAGGCTCGAACAGGCCGCACGTATTGGGGTTGGTCAGCATGATGGCCGCGACGTCGGGGCCGAGCGCGGCTTTGACTGCCGCGGCATCGACCGTGCCATCTGCGCGGGCGGGTATGGGCTTCACGGTGTAGCCGAGGAACGCGGCGGTGGCGGGGTTGGTGCCATGGGCGCTCTCGGGGACAAGAACGATATTCCGGTGCGCTTGGCCCTTGGCTTCCTGCGCAGCGCGAATGGTCATCATGCCGGCCATCTCGCCGTGGGCGCCGGCCTTGGGCGTGAGACAGATCGCGGCGGTGTTGGTGAGTGTCATCAGCCAGTGGGCGAGTTCATTCATCAGCTCCAGCGCGCCCTGCACGGTCGAGACCGGCTGCAGCGGGTGGATGTCGGCGAAGCCCGGGAGCCGCGCCATTTTTTCGTTGAGGCGCGGATTGTGCTTCATCGTACACGAGCCGAGCGGATACATGCCGCTGTCGATCGAGTAGTTGAGGCGGCTCAGGCGCACATAGTGGCGCATCGCCTCGGGCTCGGTGAGACCGGCGAGATCGAGCGGGGTTTTCCGCTCGAAACCGCCGAGGAATTCGCCGGTGATGGTCGCGTCAGGCAGATCGACGCCCGAGTGCTCGGTGTCGCCGATCTCGAACAGAAGCGGTTCGTTGGGGAGCAGTGACGAGCCGGAGGTCGACGCGTAACCCGAAATGCCGGTGCCGGTGGGACGGCCCTGGTTGTTCATGCTCATGCTGCATCTCCATTCAGTGCGGCATGGAGGCATTCGCCGAGCATGTCGATATCCATATCGGTGGTGAGTTCGGTGACCGCGAGGACGATGAGGTTCTCGACCGCGGGGTCGTCCGGGATGAGGCGGCTGACCGGAACGCCGGCGAGGATGTCGGCCTTGGCGAGCAACTCGATGATCGGCGCCGCGGGGACCGGCAGGCGGATCGTCATTTCGTTGAAGAAGCTCTTGTTCAGGAGCTCTACACCCGGCACGGCGCGGAGGGCCTTCGACAGGCGCACGGCGCGGGCGTGGTTGAGGCGCGCGAGGCGGGTCAGTCCGGCTTCGCCGAGGAGACCCATATGGATCGAGAAGGCCAGCGCGCAAAGGCCGGAATTGGTGCAGATGTTGCTCGTCGCCTTCTCGCGGCGGATGTGCTGTTCGCGCGTCGACAGCGTCAGCACGAAGCCGCGATTGCCATCGGCATCGACGGTCTCGCCGCAGAGGCGGCCGGGCATCTGGCGGATGAACTCTTTTTTGGTCGCCATCAGCCCGACATAGGGCCCGCCGAAGTTCAGCGCATTGCCGATCGACTGGCCTTCGCACACGACGATATCGGCACCCAGAGCGCCCGGGGATTCGATGAGGCCGAGCGAGACGACTTCGGTGACCACGACGATCAGCAGGCCACCCTTTGCATGGATGGCGTCGGCGGCCTTCTTCACATCGCGCAGATGGCCGAAGAAATCGGGCGTCTGGATGACGATGGCCGCCGTGTCATCGTCGATACGATCGAGGATGTCGCCCTGCCCTTCCGGCGATGCGGGCAGGCAGATGAGATTGGGCGAGTTGGCGAGATTGGTGCGGACCACGTCGCGATAATGCGGGTGGAGGCCGCCCGAGAGGATGATCTTGTCCTTGCGGGTGAGGCGGCGCGCCATCAGCACGGCTTCGGCGGTGGCGGTCGAGCCGTCATACATCGACGCGTTGGCGACCTCCATGCCGGTCAGATGCGCGACCTGGGTCTGGAACTCGAACAGCATCTGCAGCGTGCCCTGCGACACTTCGGGCTGGTAGGGCGTGTAGGCGGTGAGCCATTCGCTGCGCTGGATCAGATGATCGACGCTGGCGGGCACATGGTGGCGATAGGCGCCGGCGCCGACGAAGAACGGACCATCGGCACCAGCGCGGTTCTTGCTCGCGAGGTTGCGCATATGCGCTTCGACGAGGAACTCGGGCGAGTGTTTTGGCAGATCGACCGGCTTATCGAGCAGCGCCGATTTTGGCACGGCGCTGAATAGCGCTTCGGCCGAGGCGGCGCCGATGACGGCAAGCATGTCGGCGCGCTCGGTGTCGGAATGGGGGAGATAACGCATCGAAATCCTCAGGCGGTGTGCTTGGTGTAGGCGGCGGCGTCCAAAAGCGAGTCCAACTCGCCGGGATTGTCGAGGCTGAGCTTGTAGATCCAGCCGTCGGCATCGGGCGACGTGTTGATGAGGCCGGGCTCGCCGGTGAGGGCGTCATTGATTGCGGTCACGGTGCCGGAAACGGGGGCGTAGATTTCGGAGGCGGCCTTGACGGATTCGACGACGGCGGCTTCGTCGCCCTTCTTGAGCTTCTGGCCAACTTTCGGCAGCTCGACGAAGACGATGTCGCCGAGCTGGTCCTGCGCGTAATTGGTGATGCCGACGGTGCCGGTCGCGCCATCGACGCGGATGTATTCGTGGTCTTCGGTGTATTTGACGGTCATGGCGTGGCCTTCCGGACGTAGCGATGGGGGACAAAGGGGAGCGTGGTGACTTCTGCGGGCTGCAGCCGCTCGCGGACGGCGACCTGCAATTTTGTGCCCGGCGCGGCGTGGTTGGGGTGGACGAAGCCGAGCGCGATGGCGCGGCTCAGCGAGGGCGAGAAGCCGCCCGAGGTGACGCGGCCGATGCCCTGGCCATGCTCGTCGACAATGGTCGCGCCCTCGCGCGCTGGCGCGCCTTCGACGAAGAGCCCGACGCGGACGCGGCCGAGATTGCCGGCGAGCTCGGTGAGGACGCGCTGTGCACCGGGGAAGTCGGCGGCTTCGCGGCGGCGCTTGCTGACGGCGAAGTTGAGCCCGGCTTCGATGGGCGAGACGGTGTCATCGAGGTCGTGGCCGTAGAGCGGCAAACCGGCCTCGAGGCGGAGGCTGTCGCGGGCGCCGAGGCCGATGGGTTTGACGCGGGCGTCGGATAGAAGTGCGTTCCACAATTGTGTGGCGAATTCGGGCTGGACCAGGATCTCGAAGCCATCCTCGCCGGTGTAGCCGGAGCGCGAGACGACAAGCGTCGTGCCGCCCCATTTGAACGAGGCATGGGTCATGAAGCCGAGATCAGCGATTTCCGGAATCATGGCACTGAGAACGGCGATGGCCTCGGGGCCCTGGAGGGCGAGAAGACCGCAATTGTCGGCCTGATTCAGTGTTGCTGTGCCGGCCGTGGCGGCGGCCATGTGGCCCCAATCGGCGCCCTTGGTGCCGGCGTTGACGATGATGTAGAGCGTGCCGCCCCAGGCAAGGTCGGCGGGCCTCGCGATCATCAGATCGTCGCGGGTGCCACCCTCGTCATTGAGCAGCAATGTGTAACGGATCTGGCCCGGCTTCAGCCCACGGATGTCGCCGACGACGAGCGGCTCGACCAGCGCGGCGATCGCCTCGTGATCGGCCTGCGCATCGCCGGACTTATCGGTAAGCAGCAGGAAGCTCGGGCCCATATGCGAGACGTCGAACAGGCCGGCGTGTTCGCGGGTCCATTTGTGCTCGGCGATGATGCCGGTGGGGTATTGGACGGGCAGCGAATAGCCCGAGAATGGCACCATGCGGCCGGCAAGCTTGATGTGCTCGTCGTTCAGCGGAACGGTCTTAAGGGGGGCGTCAGAGGATTCTGACATCTAGGAACACCGGATTCGGTTGCACGAGTGCCCGCAAGCTTTCGCCTGCGCGCCGTGCCCCCTCTGTCCGCTAACCTGAGAGATTTCCCCGCCGCCTATGGGCGAGTTGCTCCTTCGGTGAGGCTGTGTGCTGGGGTTTCGCCTTGTCCGAAAGTTTCGCAACTTTTCGGGGCTCACCCTGGCGCCTGCTTTCCAGAGTTCAGTACGACTGCGGTCCGTTGTGCCTGAGCGTTTCCGGGGCGGTTGCGCCTTCGGCTCCGAGCTCGCGCCCGGTATCTCCCGCAGTCATTTCGAGATGACGATTTTGCCGTGCCGGAGTCAACCGGCGCGGCGGAGTTATGAGGCCTTGGAGTCGAAACCCACCCAGATAACGATGTCGTCGCCGGCCACGTAGGGGATCTGGACGTTCTCGACGACTTTGACGAACTCGCTCGACTGCGCGGAGGGCGCGACCGTGACGGGGATCGAATATTTCTCGGAGAACAGCGGCGCCTCGTCGCGCTCGACGGCGAAACGCAGCGGCAGGTCGACGCTGGTCTGGTTGCCGGCAGGCCCGAGCAAGAAGCGGCCGACGACGCCCATCTTCACGGTGATCAGGCCGTTGGAGACGACGCAATTGCGCGACTGCTTGTCGATGACGGCCTGGTACTGGAGGTCCTTGGGGTTACCGACCTGACCCTTGCCGTAATAGTAGATCGCTTCCGCACCCGGGCGCACCTTGATGGGCGGACATTCGGTGGCGATGGCCGGGAGAGCCGGGCTTTGCGCGGCGATCTCGGCGGGGCTGGCGGATGCGGTCTGGAGGGCCTGGTTGGTGGCGGACGGCGCACCGCCAATGCCGCCCATCGAACAGGCCGAAAGCAGAAGCCCAAACGAGGAGACCGCGGCGATCCGCAAACCCAAAGACACAGAACTCACTGCATTTCCCCCAGTCACTATACCGTTTCCCCCTGCAGGGTGAGCAGAATGGCAGGCGCGCCGCTAACTGTCACGCCCGCGACGTCCTGCACGAAGAGATGTTCAACCACGCCGTCGCGTGCGATCAGCGCGAAGCGCATGAAACGATGGCCGAGGTCGCCGAAATCTTTGGCGAGGCCGAGGGCATCGGCCAATTGCGCGTGGCTGTCGGCGATGAAATCGATTTTCCCGAGTGCTTCGCTCTTTTCGGCCCACGCTTTGACGACGTGGTGGTCGTTGACCGTGGCGCAAACGATCCGGTCGATGCCGGCCTCCCTGATACGCTTCGCCGCGCCGACGAAGCCAGGCAGATGGCTCGTGTCGCAGGTGGGCGTGAAGGCGCCGGGGACGCCGAACAGTACGACCCTGCCCTGGCCAAGAATATCAGACGTATCCGCGTCGCTGACGCCGGCAGCGTCGACGAATTTGACGGGAACGGACGGCAGCTTGTCGCCGGCTTGGATCATTGCTCAGAATTTCCGTTGGATGGGACCCGTCGCCCCGCTAGGGCGCGCTGGGCGCAATCGTGCGGGTCACCGCATAAGGGCCCGAGGGGGTCAGAAATGTCAATTGAACGGAACTGCCCTCCAGCCCCTTCTTGGCCGCTCCCCCGAGCGGCTTCAGCGTCCATATGGCTCCATCCGGGCTTTTTTGCGGCGTTTCGAACAGGACGGCCGGGTCGCCCAGATCGGCAATGACGCTCGCCGGATCGATGGAGGGGTCGGGATTGCGGAGATGCAGCGAGCCGTCGAAGCCGATCTCGACGGTGGAGAAGGGCTGGCCCGGCTGATCCCAGAGGATGGGCGTTCGGGCGATGGCTTGGTCGAGCCGGATCGACTGGGCGCTGTCGGGGGTTGCGAAGTTCAGGGGCAGAGTGAATTTCGCCATGGCGGGCACGCAGATGTCCGAGCAGATGCCGAGGGTCACCGATACATCGATGATGCTGGCGGACGCGGTCGTGTTCAGTTCGACCGGCAGCACGATGGGGCCGTGATAGACGTAATCGAGATAGCCCTGGCTGCGGTCGATCTCGGGATAGGGCCACTGGATCGCGGGCTCAGAAATGCCGCTCGAGGCGGAGAAGTCGAACTGGGCCGGAATGCCAGTCTCGCCGGGAAGGCGCCAATAGGTCTTTGTGGTCGCCGGCATGTCGATCTCGAGCCCGGCCAGCGTCGTCGTGCCGTCGAGATGGTCGGACGAAATGAGGCGTGCCTTCACGCCGGGGGCAAGGTCCTGCCACGGGGTCGCGCCGGCAAAGGCGGGCGAAGCGGCGAGGGTCAGACAGGCGATGGCGATGAGCTTCAACATGGCTGTCCCGATACAATGAAAATGGGTGCCAAAAAAGACACGACAGTTCAGCGCTGCGTTACCGGCATATTGCCGCCACGCTGCTGTGGAGTAGATTGGCGATGACGGAGACGAATATGGAATCCCTCAGGGGCCAATTTCTGCTGGCGATGCCCGGCATGGGAGACGAGCGCTTCCGCGACAGCGTGGTCTATGTGGTCGGGCATGGCGACGAGGGCGCCATGGGGCTGGTGGTCAACCAGCCGGTCGAGGACATGCGCTTCGCCGATATTCTCGAAGAGGTGGGCCTTGGTGAAAAGGCGGATATTATCCGCCTCCCCTCGACGGTGCGCGACCGCGAAATCCTACGTGGCGGGCCGGTGCAGCGCGGGCGCGGCTTCGTGCTGCATTCGCCGGACTATTTCCGCAAGGAAAACTCGTATGCCGTAAGCGACGAGATCTGCCTGACGGCGACGCTCGATATCCTCAAATCCATGGCGTTCAAATCGGAGCCCGCCGATGCGGTGTTCGCGCTCGGCTATTGCGGCTGGGCGCCGCGACAACTTGAGAACGAAATCGGGCTCAATGGCTGGCTGACGGTGCCGTTCTCGCGCGAATTGTTGTTCCGGACGGCGTTGGCCGATCGCTACGATCGGGCTTTGGGGCAGTTGGGGATAAACCGCGCCAGCCTCAGCGGGGCAGCCGGGCACGCGTGATGAAGTTCCTCGTAGACGGCTCATTCCTGTTCAACGTTAAGGAAACGCCCTCATCAGGCGGTTGGCGAAACGGGACCGGTTGACGCCAGAGGAGCTCGTTAAGGCCGCCCTGCAGGAACGTCTCGACCGGGCGATCGTCAAGTCAAAGATCGAGCCGGTGGGGCATGTGCCGAGGCAACAAACCTCAGCACAGACTGATCAGGCGTCGTAGGTCGTTCGTCGGTATCCGCGCTCTAGCGGCCGAGCTGGGTGGCCAGCTTCTTGCCGAAATCGGCACCGCTCATGGCGGCGCCGAAAGCGAAGCCTTGAGCGAACTGGCAGTTGAGCTGCTGCAGGCGTTCGATCTCTTCGAGGGTCTCGACGCCTTCGGCAATCACCAGCAAATCGAGTTCTGCGGCGAGTGTCACGATCGCGCGTATGATCGGCACCTGGGTGTGGGCTAGACCGCTATCGTCGGCTATCTGGATGAAGGGGGCCGGGATCTTGATGGTATCGACGGGGAAGCGGTGAAGGTAGCTCAGCGATGAATGGCCAGTGCCGAAATCGTCGAGGGCGAGACGCAGGCCCATCGCCTTCAGCGCACTCAGCATATAGGCGGAATGCTCGGGGTTGCTCATCACCTGCCCCTCGGTGATTTCGAGCTTCAGATGCGAGGCGACCTGGCGGTTCTCGGCGACCAGCGCCCGCATGTCCGAGAGCAGCGTCTCGGTCTGCAGTTGGCTGGGCGAGAGATTAACCGACACGAAGAACTCTTCGGTGATCGGCAGCGTACGCAACCACTCCTTGGTCTGACCGGCAGCCTGTTCGAAGGCGAGGCGGCCGAGGCGCTCGATCATGCCGGTGCGCTCGGCGAGCGGGATGAATTCTTCCGGCGCGACGATGCCGCGCTGAGGGTGGTTCCAGCGCATCAACGCTTCAGCGCCCGCGATCTCACCCGAATGGATGTCCATGATGGGCTGGAAATGCACTTCGAGTTCGCCGTGGCGGAGGCCGCGATCGAGGTCTTCCTCGCTGGCGCGCGTGTAGGCGGCGATGGAGCGGGCCGAGGCGCGATAGGCTTCGATGCGGTCGCCGCCGAGGCGTTTGGCGTAGTACATTGCGAGTTCGGCATCGCGCAGGACGTCGTCGGCGGTGGCGGGATTGCCGTCATAGATGGTGACGCCGATCGAGGCGGTCAGCGATAGATCGCGGTCGCCGAAATTGAATGGCGATTTGAGGGCCTTCCGGATCTGCTCGGCAGTCTCGGCGATCTTGCCGGCGGCAGCTTCCGAGCCGAGGATCACGGCGAACTGGTCGCCCGACAGGCGCGCCACCGTATCGAGCGGACGCATGATGCGAGCCACGCGGCGCGAGATGGCGAGAAGCACGGAATCGGCGGCGGAGTGGCCGACGCGTTCCTCGAGCTCCATGAACCGGTCGATATCGATCAGGAACACGGCGGGCTTGATGCCGTTGGGCAGCTTGGCGCGGGTCAGCGAGCGCTCGAGCCGATCGAGGAACAGCTGCTTGTTGGGGAGGCCGGTCAGGCTGTCATGCACCGCATCGTGCAGCAGGCGGTCGCGCGAGGCGCGGTCTTCGTTGACGTCCTGCAGGGTGCCGACGATGCGGGTCACCTGACCGTCGCCGCCGAGCACCGGCTTCACGCGCATGCGGAAGGTGCGATAGCTGCCATCGTGGGCGATGAGACGAATGTCGGTCGAGACCTTGCCTCGGCGCAGCTCGACCAGTGTGTCGAACGCAGTTCTAAATCGGTCGCGATCCTCGGGATGGACGCGGTCGAGCCAGCGTTTGATGGCGCCGCGCAATGCGCCACGCCGCTCGCCGAGGCGGACCGAAAGTTCGTCGGAGACGGCAACGCGGTCGCGCTCGATGTTCCAGTCAAAGACGAAGTCGCCGGAGCCGGTGAGCGCGAGGGCGCGGCGCTCGACCTCGCTGAGCGTGCCGATGGAGACCTGTCCTTCGGAAAAGGCGTGCTGCACCGAGGTAAAGCCGAGCAGCATGACGATGAGCACGAGGCCGCCGGCTACCGCGGGCTGAGCGACGTCGTTGGAGACCTGCCCCGAGATCACGAGGAAGCCGTAGAATATCCACGAGATGTAGATGATCCAGGTCGGCACCAGCAGCACGGCGCGGTCGTAGCCGCGCAAGGCGAGCAGCAGGATCAGGAAGAAGCCGGTAAGCGCGAGAAGCGCCAGCACGAGACGCGCGATGGTGGCGGCGATGGCGGGCTGGAAGAAGGCGAAGCCGAACAGCGCGAGGAAGACGACGGTCAGGGCCAGGGCGAGCGTGACGAAGCGCAGATGCCAGCGATGCAGATTCAAATAGATGAATAAGAACGCGAACAGAGTCGTGGCGATGCCGGCCTCGGCAGCGGCGCGGAACGGTTGTGTAGCGCCGTTCGAGAGGCCAAGCAGCGGACCGAAGACGCCGAAATCGATCAAGAGATAGATCAGCACCGCCCATGCGAACGCGGCCGTCGCGGGGAAGATGCCCCTGCCCTTCACGACGAACATGATGGTGAGAAAAACGGCGGCCAACGACGCAACGCCGAGCACCACACCGCGGAACAGCGTGAACGAGTTGACGTAGTCGCGGTAGGCGTCGGGCTTCCAGAGGTAGAGTTCGGGAAGCTTCGCGCCATTGAGTTCGGCGACGAAGGTGACGGTGGCGCCGGGGTCGAGAGTGACCTCGAAGACATCGGCCTCGCGATCGACGAGGCGAACGGGGCGGATGCCGGCGCTCGGCGTCAGCGCGTTGATGCGGAGCGAGCCGAGGTCGGGACGGAACACGCCGGAGCCCGGCAGGCGGAAGAACGGTGCGACCAGCAGCCGGTCGATCTGCACGTCGGAATCGTTGCGCAGGGCGAACAGGGCCCAGTTCGGATTGGTGCCGCCGACGCTCGCCAGAACCTCGATGCGGCGGATGATGCCGTCTTCGCCTGGGGCCGTGGAGAGCTGGATCTTGCCGCCGGTTCCCGCGACCAGATCCTTGGCATTGGTCAGATTAACCGCGTTGACGTTTTCGGGGACGGAAACGACCTCGAACGCCCGCGCGGGCAAGGCCGCCCCCAGGGCGACGAAAAACAGCATCGCGAGGATGAAGAACTGCCGCATGCTGAGAGTGCTGTGTCCGCCCGGAATGTCAGATCGCCCTAGGTATCGGGGTTTCCCCCCTGCGACAAGCATTCAGCGCCCGTTGGGTTTCGGTCGGGCGTCCCAACGCTCGCGCGTGAGGGCGAAAAGCACATGGTCGGCCCAGCGCCCGTCAATCTGCAGATAGTTCTCGGCATAGCCTTCTTCGCGAAATCCGTTTTTTTCAAGGACGCGGCGGCTTGCGGCATTGTGCGGCAGGAAGGCAGCCTGTAGCCGGTGGAGACCCAGATTGTCGAAGAAGAACGGCAGCAGCACGCCGACGGCCTCGGACATGAGACCGCGGCCCGCGAACTCCTGCCCCATCCAATAGCCCAGCGTTCCGAACTGGGCGGCGCGGCGGCGGACGTTGGAGATGGTGATGCCGCCGACAAGGGTTTCGCCTTTGCCGGCCCGTTCGAAGATCAGGAAGGTGTAGTCGCTGCCGCGGCGGGCTTCGTCGCGGCCCCGCCAGAGGCGCGCGCCGAAGGCCCGGCGGTTGAGGTCGGCTTCAGTCCAGCGTGGCTCGTAGGGCTTGAGAAAGTCGCGGCTCTTGCTGCGAAGGGCGCGCCACGCGCCGTAGTCGCGCCCGCGGGGCGCGCGCAGGATCACGCGCGTCCCGTTGAGGACAGGCGTCGGATCCGGCGCGAACCAGTTCAGCATCACCATCAGTGCTTGAGACGCGCGGCGATGGCGTCGTAGTCGGGCAATTGCGCGACAGGGCCGATGCCCGCGAGCGAGAAGCGGTCCTTGTCGAAGATCTGCTTGGCAATCTGCTTTACGCGATCGGCGGTGACGCGATTGATGCGATCGACGGTTTCCTGCAACGGGATCGGGCGTCCCCACAGGATCTGCTGGCGGGCCAGCTGGCCGGCGCGAGACGATGGGCTTTCGAGCGACATCAGGAGGCCGGCGCGGATCTGGTTGCGCACGCGCAGCACTTCTTCGTCGGTGATCGTTTCGGTCGCTTTGCGCAACTCGTCGATGACGACGGGGATGAGGTCGGTGACCTCGGCCTCGCCGGTCGATGCGGCGACGCCGAAGATGCCGCTATCCGCGAAGGCCCAGTGGAACGCGTAAACGGAATAGCAGAGGCCGCGCTTCTCGCGCACTTCCTGGAACAGCCGCGAGCTCATGCCGCCGCCGAGGATCGAAGCCAGAATCTGCGCGGCATAGAAGCCGTCGGAATTGTAGGCGCGGCCCTCGAAGCCAAGGACGATGTGGGCCTGTTCGTGATCGGACAGCAGGCGCTCTTCGCCGCCGACATATTTGGCTTTCTCAGGGATCGGTGCACCGCTGCGGCGGAGATCGTGGAAGCGGTCATTGGCGGTATCGACCAGTGCATCGTGATCGACATTGCCGGCGGCGCAGACGACCATCTGGTCGCCGACATAGTTGCGGTCCATGTAGTCGCGGATGGTGTCGGGCGAAAAACTCTTCACCGAATCCACAGTGCCGAGAATCGTGCGGCCGATGGGCTGATCGGGATAGGCCGCCTGCTGGAACAGATCGAAGACGTGATCGTCCGGATTGTCGCGCGCGGCGCCGATCTCCTGCACGATAACCTGCTGCTCGCGGTCGAGCTCGTTCTGGTCGAACAGCGAGTTCTGGAGGATGTCGGAGAGGATGTCGCCGGCGAGCGGAACGTCCTCCTTGAGCACGCGGGCGAAATAGCCGGTGTGTTCGACGGAGGTCGCCGCGTTGAGGTCGCCGCCGACATTCTCTATGGCTTCGGCGATCTCGAGCGAGGTGCGGGTCGCCGTGCCTTTGAAGGCCATGTGCTCGAGGACATGGGAGATGCCGTGCTCGGCGAGCGTCTCGCTGCGGGAGCCGGCTTTTACCCAGATGCCAAGGGAGGCGCTCTCGAGATGCGGCATGTCGTCGGTGATGACGGTCATGCCGTTGTCGAGGGTAGTGGATCGAACGCTCAAACTAACTCCTCCCCGCCCGGGACCGATCGCGAATGTAGGATTCGACGGCACCCTGGTCGTTGGCCAGAACATCTAAGCGTTCGGGCCGGTCGTAAAGATCAGACAACCATGCCGGAAGGGCTGGTTCAACACCCGTAGCGGCCTCGACGGCAGCAGGGAATTTGGCGGGATGGGCGGTCGCGAGGGTCACCACAGGCGCATCGCCGAGGCTTAGTTCGCGGCCAACGGCAACGCCGACCGCCGTGTGCGGATCGAGCAGATAGCCCGAATCCTTGAGCACGCTGGCGATGGTCGCGGTCGTCTCGGCTTCGCTGGCGCGGCCGGCGGCGAAGCCCTCGCGGATTGCGGCGAGCGCCTTAGGCGGCACGGTGAAACTGCCCGATTGCTGCAGGCTGTTCATCAGGCGCTTGAGGGCCGGCGCATCGCGGTCCAGCGCTTCGAACAGCAGGCGCTCGAAATTGGACGAGACCTCGATGTCCATCGACGGGCTGATGGTGGGGTGCACGCCGCCGGTCTGGTAGATGCCGGTTTCAAGCGTGCGGGCGAGGATGTCGTTGGAGTTGGTGGCGATCACCAGATTGGCGATCGGCAGGCCCATGCGCCGCGCGCAATAGCCGGCGAAGATGTCGCCGAAATTTCCTGTCGGGACGACAAAGTTGATTGGCCGGTGCGGCGCGCCAAGCGAGACCGCAGCGGTGAAGTAATAGACGATCTGCGCGACGATGCGGCCCCAATTAATGGAGTTAACGCCGCTCAAATGCATCTGGTCGCGGAAGGGTGCGCGGAAGAGGCCTTTGACGATCGACTGGCAGTCGTCGAAATTGCCCTTGAGCGCGATGTTGTGGACATTGGCATCGAGCACCGTCGTCATCTGGCGGCGCTGCACTGGCGAGGTGCGGCCCTCCGGATGGAGGATGAAGATGTCGGTGGTGTCGCGGCCGCGGAAGGCTTCGATGGCGGCCGAACCGGTATCGCCCGAGGTCGCGCCGACGATGGTGGCGCGCGTACCGCGCTGCTCGAGAATATGGTCCATCACGCGGGCGAGGAACTGCATCGCCACGTCTTTGAAGGCGAGCGTGGGGCCGTGGAACAGTTCAAGCACGAAATGGTTCGGCGCGATCTCGACCAGGGGCGTTACCGATGAATGGCGGAAGGTGGCATAGGCCGCGTCGATGATGCCGCGCAGCGTGCCGTCCGGAATCTCGCCGTCGACGAAGCGCGAGATCACCGCGAAGGCAACCTCGGAATAGGGCTTACCGGCGAAGGCGGCGATCTCGGCGGACGAGAATTGCGGCCAGGTTTGCGGCAGATAGAGCCCACCATCGCTGGCGAGGCCGGAGAGCACCGCGTCGGAGAAGCCGAGGACCGGCGCTTCGCCGCGGGTGGAGACGAATTGCATCAGGCTGCTGTCCCAATGAAAAGTTGGCGGAACTTAGTGAAAAGGGCGTGCCGGAGCAAGGATTTCAGGCTTTGGCCGGGCGCAGCTGGCGGAACACCCAATAGGCCAGCAAAGCCGGGGTCAGGAGGGCGAAGCCGAACCAGGTGAGGGCGTAGCCGAAATGGTTGTTGGGGAATTCGATTATGGTCTCGCCGCCTTGCGGCAGGGCGCCAGCATCGCCCGCCGGGGCGTCGATGGTGAGGCCGAACACGGGACCGGGCGGCTCGGCCATGGCGGCGAGGCGCAGCGGGTCGCGGATCCATTCGATGCGCTTGATCTTGTCAGGCCCGGGCGTGAAGGCGCCGGCTCCTTCGGGCTTCAACGCAATGCCGGTGAAACTCTGTGGGCCATCGGCCCCGCCCTTCCCTGCCGCGAACGAGCTTGCAGAGCTTTGCGGGATGAACCCGCGATTGACGAAGATGGTGCCGCCTTCATCGGACACGAACGGCGTCATCACCCAATAGCCGGGGCCGGAGAATCTCCCTTTGGCGGTCGACAGGCTGGTGAAGACGAGGACGGTCTTGTCGCTCAGATAATGGCCAGTCACATTCATCGGGTGATAGGCGTAGGTCTCGAGATCGATGAGGCCCCACTGGTCGGATGGCGGCAAATCATAGGGCTTCTGCGTCAGCTGATGATCGACCTCGGCGATCAGCGCTTCCTTCTCGGCGAGGCGCTCCAGCTGCCACATGCCCAGCCAAGCGAAGAGGCCGGTCAGCGCCAGCATGAGCAGAATGAAGCTCCAGAAGCCGACGCCCAACCGGCGGCGCGTTTTCGTGGTCACGCCGAACCTGCCTGACGCTGATATTGCAGGGCGATCATTGCCGCCTTGAAGGGGCGGAGGAACCACAGCGACAGGAGAATGATCGTCGGGATCCACAGCACCAGATGCATCCAGGGCGCGGGGTGGAACAGGGCTTCGACGATGAAGGCGAGGATGATGACGATGGGCGCGACGGCGAAGATGACGAAGATCGCCGGGCCATCGCCGCTATCGGCGAATTTGAGGTCGAGGCCGCAGCTCTCGCAGATTGGTGCGACCTTGAGGAAGCCGGCATAGAGATCCCCGTCCCCGCAGCGTGGACAGACGCAGCGGAGGCCGGCGGCGAAGGGGGAGATCAGGCTGTCGCTCATCGGGTCTCTTTGGGCGTGATCTTGCCCGAAAACCGGAAGACCACTTTGCGGGATCACGCCTAGTATAGCGTGGCCTTCAGTCGGGGCGGTAGCTCGCGATCATAGGCTTCACCATCGATGCGCTGATCGGTCACGGCGGCGAGCATCTGGCCCGTGGACGGCAGCGTCGAACGCGCGACGTGCTTGTCGGCGTTCCACAGCTCCGAGCGGATCAGGGCGCGCGAGCATTGGAAGAAGACGCTGTCGATGTGGACGATCAGCACCGTATGCGGGAGCTTGTCGCCCATCGTGAAGCGCGCCAGCAACTCCGGATCGATGGAGATTTCGGCGGTGCCGTTGACGCGCAGGGTTTCGCCGATGCCGGGGATCATGAACAGCAGCGCCACATGCGGATCGGCGATAATGTTGCGCAAGCTGTCGATGCGGTTGTTGCCGCGCCGGTCGGCGATCATCAGCGTCTTGTCGTCGACGATCTCGATGAAGCCGGGTGGATCGCCGCGCGGACTGGCGTCGAGGCCATGCAGTCCCGCCGTCGCCAGCACGGCGAAGGGTGAGGCCTTGATGAAGGCGGCGTAATGCGGGTGGAGGTAGGAGATTTCCTTGAGCTTAGAGACCTCGTTGACGCTGCCATAGAGGGCTTCTAGGGCAGCGAGATCGCGGATGACGTGGTCCATCTTCTCCTCCAAACAACAAGGGCGCAGCTAGCGCCGCGCCCTGTCACAAGCCATTGGCCGTTCGGCGCAGCCCGCCGGCTTAGCCGGCGTGGTGGATTGGGATGCCCCAGCTGCCCCAGACGTAGATGGCGGCGAAGAGGAACAGCCAAACGACGTCGACGAAGTGCCAGTACCAGGCGGCGAATTCGAAGCCGAGATGATGCTTCTCGGTGAGGTTGCCGACATAGGCACGGATCAGGCAGACCGTCAGGAAAATCGTGCCGATCAGGACGTGGAAGCCGTGGAAGCCGGTCGCCATGAAGAAGGTGGCGCCGTAGATGTTGCCCGAATAGGCGAAGCCGGCGCGCGAATATTCGAGGGCCTGGACGCAGGTGAACATCGCGCCAAGGATGATCGTCAGCCAGAGGCCAGCCTTGAGGCCCTGCTTGTCGTTGTGGATCAGCGCGTGATGCGCCCAGGTCACCGTGGTGCCCGAGGTCAACAGGATCAGCGTGTTGAACAGCGGCAGATGGAAGGGGTCGAACAGCTCGACGCCATGCGGAGGCCAGGTGGCGCCCATGAAGTCGACGCGGCTGTATTGCTCGACATCGTCATGGCGGAAGAACTGGTCGAAATAGGCCCAGAACCATGCGACGAAGAACATGATCTCGGACGCGATAAAGAGGATCATGCCGTAGCGGTGATGCATCTTCACCACCGGGGTGTGGTCGCCCGTGATCGATTCCTTCACGACGTCGCTCCACCACGCGTACATGGTGTAGAGCACGCCGGCGAAGCCGATCAGCAGCAGCCAGGGCTGCGGCGTTTCAGTGACGCGGGTCTTGAAGAACCAGATGGCGCCGATCGCCATAATGAAGGCCGAGATGGACCCGACGAACGGCCACGGGCTCGGGTTGACGAGGTGGTAGTCGTGATTGGGCTTGGCGTGAGCGACGTCGGTCATGTCAGCTTCCCTTATTTTTCGAAGCGTAGAATGTGTAGGACAGGGTGATGTCCCGAATGGTCTTCAGATCGGCGTCCTTGTCGATATCGGGGTCGACGAAGAAAGTCACCGGCATCTGGACCGTTTCACCGGGCTTGAGTGTCTGCTCGGTGAAGCAGAAGCACTGGATCTTGTTGAAATAGCTGCCGGCAAGCTCCGGCGTCACGTTGAACGCGGCCATGCCGGTGACCGTCTTGTCGCTGAGATTGCGCGCCGTGAAGATTATGGTTTCGACAGTGCCGATCTTGGCGCTGACCGGATGCGCCGCCGTTACCTGCCAGGGCAGGCCGCCATCGATATTGGCGTCGAAGCGCGTCGTCATCTCGCGGGTAATGATCCCCTTGGGATTGTCGGTCGCGATGCGGGGCGTGCCGCCATAACCGGTGAGCTGGCAGAACATCTGGTAGATCGGGACGGCCGCATAGGCGGCGCCGACCATGCCGATGGCGAGTAGGAACAGCACCACAGCGACGTTGCGGTTGCGCGTTTCGGGGATGATCGGCTGGAGCGTGTCGCTGGACATATCAGAGGTCCCGATTGAAGACGCCGGGACCCATCTTGACGATGGTCAGGGCGTAAAAAATCAGCACCAGCGCGCCGAGGACGAGGCCGAGCGCGATCGAGTTGCGGCGCTGCCGGCGCTTGCGTTCGTCGAGAGCCTGCGGGGTCAAATCGTTGCTCATGCGACCCAGCCCAGCAGGTGGCCGACATGGTCGGTGATAAGGGCGAGGAAGATGACGAAGAGGTAGCTCAGCGAATAAGTGAACAGCGAGCGGGCGATCTTCTTCATCTGCGTCGCGTCGACGCTGCGATAGAGCCGGACGGCAAGGTAGACGAACGATGTTCCAGTGACGACGGCGACGGCGGAATAGAGCCAGCCCGACATGCCGATGAAGCCGGGGATCAGCGTCGTCGCGACGAGGATCAGCGAATAGAGCAGGATCTGGAGCTTGGTCGCCGGCTCGCCCTTGACGTTGGGCAGCATCGGGATGCCCGCCGCGCCGTAGTCGGACTGCTTGTAGAGGGCGAGCGCCCAGAAGTGCGGCGGGGTCCAGAGGAAGATGATGAGGAACAGGAGGCACGAGGCGAGCGAGACGTCGCCCGTTACGGCGGCCCAGCCGATCATCGGCGGGAAGGCACCTGCGGCGCCGCCGATGACGATGTTCTGCGGCGTCGAGCGCTTCAGCCACATGGTGTAGATGACGGCGTAGAAGAAAATGGTGAAGGCGAGGAGCGCGGCGGCGACCCAATTGGTGGCGAGGCCGAGGATGCCGACCGAAAAGCCGGAGCACATGAGGCCTAGCGTCAGCGCTTCGCTGCGGCTGACCCGGCCGGCCGGGATGGGGCGGTTGGCGGTGCGGCTCATCACGGCATCGATGTCGGAATCGTACCACATGTTGAGGGCGCCGGAGCCGCCGGCGCCGATGGCGATGCAGAGGATGGCGATGATGCCGACGATCGGGTTGATGCCGCCGGGAGCGAGCAGCAGGCCGATGATGGCGGTGAAGACGACGAGCGACATCACCCGGGGCTTGAGGAGCGCGAAGTAGTCTTCTACGCGCGCTCCACCGGCGACGGGAACATAGGCCTTGCTATCGTCAACGAATGCCACCGGCTGTCCTTAGTGATCCGACTTGCTGTCGATCCGCGGCAGCGTTTCGAACTGGTGGAACTGCGGCGGCGAGCTCAGCGTCCATTCGAGCGTCGTTGCGCCTTCACCCCACGGATTGGCAGGAGCCTTGATACGCCGGCGAGCCGATTGGAACAGGATGAAGAGGAACAGCAGCAGGCCGGCGAAGGTGATGTAGTAGCCGACCGATGAAACGCGATTCCAGAACGCATAGGCATCCGGATAGTCGATATAGCGGCGCGGCATGCCGGCGAGGCCGAGGAAGTGCTGCGGGAAGAACACGATGTTCACGCCGACGAAGGTGATCCAGAAATGGATGTTGGCCAGCGTCTCATTGTACATGATGCCGAACATTTTGGGGTACCAATAGTACCAGGCGGCGAAGATGGCGAACACGGCGCCGAGCGACAGCACGTAGTGGAAGTGCGCGACGACGTAATAAGTGTCGTGGAGCGCGCGGTCGGCACCGGCATTGGCCAGCACTACGCCGGTCACGCCGCCGACGGTGAACAGGAAGATGAAACCCATCGCCCACAGCATCGGGGTGCGGAACGTGATCGAGCCGCCCCACATGGTGGCGATCCACGAGAAGATTTTGACGCCGGTCGGCACGGCGATGACCATCGTCGCGGCGACGAAGTAGCGCTGCACGTTGAGGCTGAGGCCGGTGGTGTACATGTGGTGCGCCCACACGATGAAGCCGACGCCGCCGATGGCGACCATCGCGTAGACCATCGCCATGTAGCCGAACACCGGCTTCTTCGAGAAGGTCGAGACGATGTGGCTGACGATGCCGAAGCCGGGAAGGATCAGGATGTACACTTCGGGGTGGCCGAAGAACCAGAACAGATGCTGGAACAGCACCGGGTCACCACCGCCTTCGGGCGCGAAGAACGTCGTGCCGAAATTGCGGTCGGTCAGCAGCATGGTGATGCCGCCGGCGAGCACCGGCAGCGACAGCAGCAGCAGGAACGCCGTCACCAGGATCGACCAGGGGAACAGCGGCATCTTGTGCAGCGTCATGCCCGGGGCACGCATGTTGAAGATGGTGGTGATGAAGTTGATGGCGCCGAGGATCGAGGAGGCGCCAGCGAGATGGAGGGAGAGGATCGCAAAGTCCATCGCAGGGCCGGGCTGGCCCGAGGTCGAGAGCGGCGGGTAGATGGTCCAGCCGCCGCCGACGCCATGAGCGCCCGACGGGCCTTCGAAAAACATCGACAGGATCAGCAGCAGGAAAGCCGGCGGCAGGAGCCAGAACGAGATGTTGTTCATGCGCGGGAACGCCATGTCCGGCGCGCCGATCATCAGCGGCACGAACCAGTTGGCATAGCCGCCGATCATGGCGGGCATGACCATGAAGAAGATCATGATGAGCGCGTGGGCGGTGGTGAACACATTGTACATGTGCTTGCCCGCGTCGAGCGCGGCCGCCGCATCGCCGGCGCCATAGCCGTAAACGATCGAGGCGAGGCCGTGGAAGATCTGGATGCCAGGTTCCTGTAGCTCGAGGCGCATCATGCCCGAGAGCAGCGCGCCGATCACGCCGGCAATGAGCGCGAACACAAGGTACATCGTGCCGATGTCCTTGTGGTTGGTCGAATAGACGTAACGGCGCCAGCCGGTGGGATGCGCGTGATGCTCATGCGCATGATCGGCGTGAGCGTCGTGGGCGTCCAGTGCGTGCGTATTGGCCATTTGTTGGCGTTCCCTCGTCTATCTCTACCGCTTACGCGGACGGCTCCGCCGAAACCGGCGGCAGCGTTGCATTGGCGTCGGCGACGCTGCCGGCTTGAAGCGCTTTCATCCAGGCCGCAAACGCATCGGCGGATACGACGCGCACGGCAATCGGCATGAAGGCATGGTCCTTGCCGCAGAGCTCGCGGCACTGGCCGTAATAGACGCCCTCTTTGCGGGCGTTGAACCAGGTCTCGTTGAGGCGGCCGGGCACGGCGTCGGCGATGATGCCGAAGCTGGGGACGGCGAAGGCGTGGATCACGTCGGCGCCGGTCACCTGGACGCGCACCGTCGCGTCGACGGGCACGATCAGCATGTTGTCGACGGCGAGGAGGCGCGGCTGCACCGGAACCTGAGCCAGACGAGACTCTTCGCTCAGGATGTTGCTGTCGAAGCTCTTGCCCTGATCGACATATTCATAAGTCCAGTACCATTGCGAGCCGGTCACCTTGACGGTGATGGCCGGAGCCGGAACTTCGACCGAGCCGAACGAGAAAATGTTCTCGCCGAGGTACTTCCGCTGCCCGTCGGGCATGGTCAGCTGGTCGGTGAGAATGGCGAAGGACGGGATGGCGATGATCACCAGAACGATCACCGGAAGCGCGGTCCACACTACTTCGATCAGGGTGTTGTGGGTAAACTTGGCCGGCGTCGGGTTCGCGCGGGCGTTGAAGCGAAGGACGATGATAGCCAGTAGCACCAGCACCAGCAGCGACACCAGGATCGCCGTCCACAGCAGGATGCCGTTGTGGAAGACGTGGATGGAATCGGCGATCGGGGTGACCGAATCCTGCATGCCGATTTCGCCCGGCTCGGGATGGCCGGCGGCGGCCAGTGCGAGACCAGGCAGAAGCGCAGCGGAGGCGCTCAGCGCGATCCCGAAAGAGCGGAGAAACTGACCGGCCACAAATACCCCCTTGAGATCCCGTTCATCCGGCGCGTGGACCGAGGGGTTGAGCGACATTTGTGCGGCATAGCTTACGCCGCCCCGACTCAACCTCGGAGCGCTTGAATTGGCTCAGACCTAAACCACATCGGCCATGCCAACGCAATTCCGCCACAGGTCCGGATCATGCGTCAAAATGTGCCCGGGCGGGCCGGAATCGCGCCTCACAGGCGCCTTGATTCTCCCGGCTCTATGCGGCTTTGCGATTGCCAGCCCCCAGAGCGGCAGATAACTAGACGCGAGGCCGCTCAGCGTGGCCCGCGGCGTGGGAGACGAGTTCAGGTGATATCCCGGATGTTCAACCGTGCGACAGCGGTTCTGCTTGGCCTGTTCCTCCTCGCTCTGCCCCTCCCCGCGCTGGCTCAGGGCGTGGTGAAAGCCCAGTATGGCGACTGGCAGATGAGCTGCGATACGCCGCCGGGCGCGAGCTTCGAGCAATGCGCCATCATCCAGAACGTCACCGCCGAAGATCAGCCCAATGTCGGGCTGTCCGTGATCGTCCTCAAGACCGCCGACCAGCAGGCTCGGCTGCTCCGCGTGCTCGCCCCGCTAGGCGTGCTGCTGCCCAACGGCCTCGGCCTCAATATCGATGGCGTCGACATGGGCCGCGTGGCGTTCGTCCGCTGCCTGCCCAATGGCTGCGTCGCCGAAGTGGTGATGGACGATTCCCTGCTGAAGCAGCTGTCGAGCGGCAAGACCGCGATCTTCGTGGTGTTCAAGACGCCCGAGGAAGGTATCGGCATCCCGGTGTCGCTGAACGGATTCAAGGACGGGTTCGGCCAGCTGCCGTGATCCGGATCGATATCGATCCCTTTCCCGATAGCGAGCAGTTCGATGCTTTATGGCGGGCGGCCTGGGGCTCACCGGCCGCTGATTATCTGACCAGTATCCTGCCGAGAAGCCTCGGCCATATCGGCGCCTTCGAGGGCGACCGGCTTGTTGGATTCGTCAATATCGCCTGGGATGGCGGGGTTCACGCCTTTCTGCTCGATACGGCGGTACATCCGGATTTTCGGCGGCAAGGGATCGCCACGCGGCTGGTGAAACAAGCGACGGCGCTGGCGCGAGACCGTGGCGCCGAATGGCTGCACGTCGATTTCGAACCCCATCTTGAGGGCTTCTATCGCGGGTGCGGGTTCGAGCCGACCGGCGCCGGACTGATCCGGCTCAAATAAAAAAGCCGGGTCACGGGACCCGGCAGTCTGTCAGGAAAAACCCGGAGCGGACGGGCAGGCCCGCTCCAGGAGATGGAACAACCCTTACGGATTGAGCCAATCGGAGGCCCGGAGCGCGCGGCGGTCGGCGAGGACGCGGGTGCTGCGGTGCGGTTCGGCATGCATGGCATCGAACAGATCGTTGCGGCTGATGCCCAGATCATCGAGGCGATTGGCATCGAGCGCGAGGAGATTGTGAAAAGCCTGCCGGCGGGCGCTCGCTGCTCGTACTTTGCCAACGAAGGCGACGGCAATACGGAACGGGTTGAGGGTCGCGGCGGCGGTCGAGGGCCGCTCGCTCGAAAGCAAGAGCGCCATTTTCAGTCTCCAAAACTGTGTTTTTGCCGGAGGGAGAGCGCCGGCTGCCCAAGGCGGTATCGACTGCCTATGCTTTGAATGTACGGGCTAGACAGTTATTCGTCTAACAAATAGATTTCATCCCGATCATCAAAATCCGTGATGGAGAAATCCGGTGTCCGTTCCGCTCGATCTCGACCCGTTGCAGAGCTTTTGCTCCATTGCCGATTGCGGCAGCTTCACAGAAGCGGCCCGGCGGGTGAACAAGACCCAGTCGGCGGTGTCGATGCAGATCAAGCGGCTCGAGGAACGGCTGGGCCATGCGCTCCTGACGCGCGATGGTCGCAGCGTTAAGCTGACCCAGCATGGCGAGGCGCTCTATTCGCGGGCCCGCAAGATGCTGAAGATCAATGCCGAGATCATGGATGCATTCTCGGACGAGGATCTGAGCGGCGTGATCAGGTTCGGCGTGCCGGACGATTATGCGGTGCGGCTGCTGCCGGTGATCCTGTCGAGCTTCCAGAAGACCCATCCGCGCATCATCGTCGATGTGCGCTGCGCGGCGTCCGAAGAATTGCTCGTGGGCATGAAGCAGGGCCGCTACGATCTCATCGTCTTCACGCAGGGCACGAGCCGCGAATATGGCGAGCTGTTCCGGACCGAAAAGATGTTCTGGGTGTCGGCGCAGGGTGGCCAGGCGATGGCGCAGGACACCCTCCCGATCGCCGGCGGCCAGCAATGCTGCTGGAAGCAGAATGCGATGGAAGCACTGGACCGCGTCGGGCGGGATTATCGCGTCGCCTACACCTCATCGAATGCGCTAG
Organism: Devosia sp.; assembly: GCA_039918675.1. GTDB lineage: Bacteria > Pseudomonadota > Alphaproteobacteria > Rhizobiales > Devosiaceae > Devosia_A. The sequence goes on along the minus strand of JBDSHC010000088.1, from coordinate 1,552 downwards.
CGATCGCCAGTGCGGTGCTCACCGATCTCGCCATTGGCTTCCTGCCCGAAAGTGCGCTGCAGCCGGGCATGCTGGCGATCCGCGAAGACCGCCATCTGCCGCGCCTGCGCGACGCCGAAATCGCCCTCCTGCGCTCGACGCAGGCGCATGGCGGCATCTATGACGCGCTCGCCAAGCACATCGTTACGAGCATGGGCAATCTCGATATCGCCGACCCGCTGCCGATCGCGGCTGAGTAGGTGGAGATCACGCTGCGACCGGCGCGAGCGCGGGACATACCGCTGCTCGATGGCTGGTTCAGGGATGCCGAGAGCCGGCGTTGGCTCGGCGGGCCGGGCTGGGCCAAGAACGGCCTCAAGCTGACCGGTGGGGAGCGCCATCTGCCGGTCGGCGAGGCCGATGGAACGCCGTTCGGTCTCACGGATATCGAGATTGAGGCAGACAATCGCGCCAGCTTCGCCATTATCGTCGATCCTACGCGGCGCGGCGAGCACCTTGCGAGTGGGATGACGGAAGCGATCGTGGCGATGCTGGCGTCGCGCTCGGTGGCTGAACTCTATGCTGGGGTCGAAGATGGAAATCTTGCCAGCCGGCGGCTGCTGGAGCATTGCGGGTTCACGCTGACGAAGCCGACAGATGCGGATGGGTTCACGTATTATTCACGGGATTTGCGGGTCTGCCGTCCTCCCCCTTGAGGGTAGGATAGTGAAGCTTGGCCGAAGGCCTAGCGGAACTGAGGCGGGGGTTAAGTCGCGGGAGTGGAGTGCTGGGCCAACCCCCACCCTCAATCCCTCCCCTCATGGGGGAGGGAGGCCAACGCTCTGTGGCTATCGTCCCTGCTACATCTCGGCGTCGTCGAAGGCGCGGGTGAGGTCGCCGGCCCATTCGCCATTGTATTTGTCGAGCCAGCGCTCAGCGGGGGTCTTGCTGAGGCGGAGGGTTTCTTCGAGGGGGGCGAGGTATTGCTCTTCGCCGAGGCCGCGATTGACGAGACCGATGCGCGCCAGATTGACGATGCGACGGGCGGTGTCGGCGACGATGCCGCCTTCGAAGGGCGTGTGGATCGCCGTTTTAGGGACTTCGTTGCGCAGCATCTGGCGCTCTTCGGCGGTCCAGTCGCGGATCAAATGCCAGGCTTCTTCGAGCGCGCCTTCGTCGTAGAGCAGGCCCACCCACAGTGCCGGCAGCGCGTTGACGTGGGCCTCGTCGCCCATATCGGCGCCGCGCATTTCGAGGAATTGCTTGAGGCGGACTTCGGGGAACAGGGTGGACAAATGATCCTCCCAGTCCTTGATCGTCGGCTTCTGGCCCGGAAGCTGCGGCACCTCGCCTTTCATGAACGCGCGGAAACTCTCGCCGGACACATTCACGTATTGCTTGTCGCGGATGACGAAATACATCGGCACGTCGAGCGCGTGCTCGGCATATCGATCGAAGCCAAAACCGTCGTCGAACACGAAGGGCAGCATGCCGGTGCGGGCACGATCGGTGTTGAGCCAGATGTGCGAGCGGAAGCTCAGATAGCCCGAGGGCTTGCCGTCGACGAAGGGGG